>NZ_JBRCWE010000083.1:0-14253 GCF_053497555.1 Raineya sp.
CCAATATTGCTCTTTTTCGGTTTCGCTAAGGGCAGGAAAGTAAGAGGCAATGAACTGATTGATTTGATGTAGCGATTTTCGGAAAAGTTCAGAGGCTTCACTGATTTTCCCCTGATACCAATACACAAGAGCCAAATTTTCTTGGGAAGCGTTGAAATCGGGGTGATTTTCACCAAGTAGATTTTTACGGATTTCGTAAGATTTCTTGATGTTTTCTTCGGCTTTTTTCAAATCGTTTTGAGAAAGATAATACAAGCCTAAGTTATTGAGAACTTTGGCGGTAGAAGGGTGCTGTTCGCCAAGTTTCTTCTTGTAAATATTGTAAGCGTCTTGCAGGTAGCTTTCTACTTTTTTATAATCTTGCTTTTGCATATAAATAGAAGCGGCTAAATTGAGCATATGGGCATAGTCGGGGCTGGAAGCACCGAACTGATTTCTGCGAATTTTCATTGCTTTTTCAATGAGAGCAATGGCGTCATCAAGTTTGCCTGTTTCTTGCAAAGCTATTGCTTTATTGATAGCTACTCTTTGATAGGTGAGGCTTTTCTGACCTTTATCATCTTCTAAAATTTGTAGGGCTATTTCGTAAATTTCCAAAGCCTTCTGATTTTGCCCTATCATTTGTTGGAAATACGCTTTGTTGTTGTACATAATACCTAAAATGCTTTTATCAGCATTTTTGTTTTCAGCCATTTGAATAGCCTGCTGGATAAGTTCCTGAGCTTTGGTATAATTGCCTTTATGGCTTTCCAAAACTGCCAAATTATTGATAGAAATGGCTACATCAACCGATTGCTCGCCGATAATTTTTTTTCTTAAAGCCAAAGCCTCTTGCAAGTACTGTTCGGCGGCTTCGTAGGCACTAAAATTAGAATAAAGCAAACCTAAATTGCTCAATAATTTGGCATAATAGATGTTTTCAGTTTTTCCCGATTCCAAAAAATTCTTTTCTGCTTTTACGAAGCTATTTTCTGCGGATTTGAATTTATTCCAAGACATCATCATTTCGCCCCATTCCATTTGGCTCAATGCTCTTTCGTAAGGGTCTGTGGCGTCGGCAATTCTTTCAGACATATTCAGGTTAATTCTGCCATCTGTAAGAAAATCTTGCCCAAAGCTATTGAGAGCCTTTCGGGTTTTTTGGTCTTCTTCGTAGAAACCTGTGTTATCACTTACGGCAATAGCACAAGTATAATTGGTAGAATCCATTTCAGCTCTTTGTTTGCGAAGTTTTTCAAGATATTTACTTCGCTGGTTTTGCATAGCATTGTTAGCAACATCTTTGGCTTTTCTGCCTGCTTTATCTTTCAGGCGGTCTAATACTTGGGCATTCAGCGGAAAATCAGATAATAAGACAATCCAAACGAAAAGAAAAACTAGTTTTTTCATTGCTTTGCAGATTTAATGCTGAAATTTAGAAAATTCATTGCAAAAAAGCTAAAAAACTTACAAGTATTTTTCTGCCAATACTCAAAGAAAGAAATGATTTTTGTCATTTGTCCAACGGGGCTTGCAAGCTATTTTTGAAATAAAAAAATACATAATTGGTTTGCAGTAAGGAAACAGGATTTTAGAAAAATAAGAGATAAAGCCCATAAATGCTTGAAAATCAAACGATTAACTTTTTTGAACGTAAATAATTACAAAAATGCTATGATAACCCAAGAGCAACCTACCTTTCGTGAGCAGTTAGGTGTTTTAGAAAAAACAGGCAAAAGACACTGGATTTTTCCTAAAAAACCACAAGGATTTTACACAAATTTACGTAAAGTTTTCGCTTTTTTGCTTTTAGCCATACTTTTTGGTATGCCTTTTATCAAAATCAATGGGCATCCTTTCTTTTTGCTGAATTTTATTGAACGCAAGTTTATTATTTTCGGTCAAGCCTTTTTCCCACAAGATTTTTTCTTGCTTGCTTTGCTACTAGTGAGTTTTGTGGTATTTATTGCACTTTTCACGGTGGTATTTGGTAGGTTATTTTGCGGTTGGGCTTGCCCGCAGACTATTTTCTTGGAAATGGTTTTCAGACAAATTGAATACTGGATAGAAGGTGATGCCTCTGCTCAAAAAAAACTTGCCGAAAGTCCTTGGACAAGAGAAAAAATTCTCAAAAAAACATTAAAACACGCTATTTTTTTAGTGCTTTCTTTTGTATTTATTTCTACCTTTGCTTCTTATATTGTTGGGATAGATAGGCTCAAAGAAATATTTACAGGCAGTTTTTCCGAAAATTGGGTAGCTTGGCTCGTGATAGGGGTATTTACGGGGGCTTTTTATGCAGTATTTGCATTTATCCGTGAGATTGTATGTATTGTGATTTGTCCGTATGGACGTATGCAAGGCGTATTGCTGGATAGCAATTCCATTGTAGTTGCTTACGATTTTGTGAGAGGCGAACCTCGTGGAAAAATGAAAAAAGGCGATACCACTCCCAAAGGCGATTGTATTGATTGTAAGTTGTGTGTGCAGGTTTGTCCTACGGGTATAGATATTCGGAACGGAACGCAACTGGAATGTGTAAATTGTACGGCTTGTATAGATGCTTGCGATGAAGTAATGGAAAAAATTGATAAACCCAAGGGGCTTATTCGTTACGACTCAATGAATGGTATCAAGACAGGTAAAAAATTCAAAGTTACAGGTAGAATGATAGGCTACTCGGTAGTGCTAACGATACTCTTGGGCGTAATGGCTACGGCTCTGGCTGTGCGTAAAGACGTGCAAATCAATATTATGCGAACACCGGGAATGCTTTATCAGGAAGTTGGCAAAAACAAAGATACCATAGCCAACCTTTACAATGCTACTTTGGTGAATAAAACTTTCAATACGCAAAAAATCCAGTTGGAACTTGCCGAAGGGCAAATAGGAAAAATTCAGTGGGTAGCTACGTCGCAAGAAGTAGTTTTACAGCCCCAAGAAGTGCGAAAAATCACGTTTTTTGTACAAATTCCTAAAAAGGCTATTGCAGCCAGCACAATGAAAGTGAAAATCAAGGCTTTCAGCACCGAAACTCAAAAAACTTTATACAATACAGAAACTTCGTTTCTTGCACCCGCGGAATGATAAAGCCAATTAGGATATAAGAAACAAGAAACAAGACTTTCTAAAACCCTAACAAAATGAATTTTGGAACAAAAATAGCCATATCGGTAGGAGTTTTTGTAGTTTTTATTTTGGTTCTTTCGCTCATAATGATAAGCAAACAAACCGAAAGCGTAGAAAAAGACTATTACGAAAAAGATTTGCGTTATGAAGAGGAAATACAAGCCCAACGCAATGCTTCACAATTTCCTGTAAAATTTCATACGCATCAGGATACGCTTTGGGTGCAGTTTGAGCAAACAATCAGCTACGAGAAGGGTGAAATTTTCTTTTTTCGTCCCGATAATAGCAAGAAAGATTTTTCTGTTCCGCTGAATTTGGATAATAATGCCAAGCAATCGGTGTATGCAGGTAATTTGGCAAAAGGCTTGTGGAAAGTACAAGTAAAATGGCAAAGTGGTGAAAAAAAATTCCAAAGTCGTGTGTTTGAGTGGATAATTCCCTGAAATTTGCTAAATTAGCCACTCAAATTTTTCAATAATGCACATAGTTCGCTATCCTTATGGCATAAGTAATTTTGAAAAAATCAGAAGAGAGGGGCAGGTTTTCGTTGATAAAACGCCTTTTATTCCTCTATTGGAAGAGTATTCCAACGTTGTATATCTACGTCCGCGTCGCTTTGGAAAAAGTTTGTTTGTTTCCCTATTAGGTTATTACTACGACATCAGGCATAAGGAACGCTTTGAGGCACTTTTTGCCCAATTGTATATCGGCAAAAACCCTACTGCCTTGGCATCTTCATTTCGCATACTCAATTTCAATTTTAGTGGCATCAATACAGATACCATTGAGGAAGCTAAAAAAGGCTTTAATGTGTCGGTGGAAGGCTCTTTACGCGAGTTTTTTAAGAATTACCCTGCTGTTTTCTCTAAAATGCAACAAAAAGCAATTATAGAGGCTGTTGATGCTGAGAAAATGCTTAAACTTTTTTTTAGCGAATACCCCGAAGATACCAAAATTTATGTACTGATTGACGAATACGACCACTTTACGAATGAAATTCTTGTAAAAAATATTCAAGATTTCAAAGCCGTTGTTTCTTTGAATGGTTATGTGAGAAAATTCTATGAAACTATCAAAAATGCAACTCAACAGGGTAGTGTAGATAGATTTTTTATTACGGGGGTTTCTCCAATAACGCTGGATAGCCTAACGAGTGGCTTTAATATCGTCAAGCATCTAACTCATCACAAAACTTTTGAAGCTATGATGGGTTTTTCAGAAGCGGAGGTACAAGAGCTTTTAAGTTTGGTTTTAGAGGATAAAAGTCGTGAGGGGCAAATAATGCAAGACTTGCGAGATTACTACAATGGTTATAGGTTTTATCCTTTGAGTGAGCAGAATATTTACAATTCGGATATGGTGCTGTACTTTCTTGACCATTTCAAGCACGACCAAACTTATCCTCGTCAGATGTTAGACCCGAACATAGCTCCTGATTATGGCAAGCTCAAACAGATGTTCAAGGTGGCGAATTTGCAAGCAAACTTGCAGGTTTTGGAGGAGGTTTTAGAAAAAGGTAGTGTAGAAAGCGAGCAAATATATCAGTTTCATTTTGAAAAGGATTTTGGTAAGAAGGAATTTGTGAATTTTCTGTTTTATTTGGGCAATTTGACTATCAAAGAAAGTGATTTAACGGGAGCAGTGATTTTCAAGATACCCAACAAGGTGATAGAAGTGCTATATTGGCAGTATTATGCGGAGGTCTTGCAGACTTGGGCAAATCTGCCTCGTGAGGAGGATTGGGTATTTCCTGCGGTACGAGAAATGGCACTTACGGGCAGTTATGAGAAGTTTTTTGCTTTGATAGAAAAGCTACTGCAAAATCTTTCTAACCGAGATTATATTCGTTTTGACGAAAAGCACGTCAAAATGGCAATGATAGCGTATTTTAGTCAGTCAAATATTTTTTGGGTGCAGAGTGAGCGGGAAGTAGCGGGTGGAGGCTATGTAGATATAGAGCTATTTATCCGTCCCAATAACCCCAACACGCATCATCAATTTGCCATTGAATTGAAGTATTTGAAAAAAGAGCAAGAAAACCTGCTTACAGAGACAATGCAAGAGGCAAAAGAGCAAATTTTGAGTTATTACCAAAAGGATACGCTTTTGCAAAGCAAGAAAATGCTGAATTTGCTGGCAGTGGTAGTGGTGAAGGATAGAGTATTTGTAGAAAAACAGCCTTTACCCATTACCAACCACTAAACACTACTCACTACCCATTACTCATTACTCATTACTCATTACTCATTATGCTACTACCTGCTTTATACAATATTGCTGAAATTTGTGCCCAAAAGGGCTTGCGTTATGTGGTTATTTCACCGGGCTCTCGTTCTGCACCGCTTACACTTGCTTTTGCTCGTCATAAGGCTTTTGAAAAAATTGTAGTGCCTGATGAACGTTCTGCCGCTTTTGTAGCTTTGGGCATAGCTCAAACTATCAAGCAAACGGTTATTTTGATATGTACTTCGGGTTCGGCGACACTGAATTATGCTCCTGCGGTCGCAGAGGCTTTTTTTCAAGAAGTACCTTTACTTTTGCTTACCGCCGACCGCCCCAACGAATGGATTGACCAGCAAGATGGGCAAACCATTCGGCAAGAAAATGTTTTCGGAAAGCACGTAAAAGCCGCTTTTCATTTACCCCAAGACTATCAGCACCCCGATAGCCTTTGGCATATCAACCGAATTATCAATGAGGCTATCAACCTAACCCAACACGAGCAAACCCAACCCGTACATATCAATATACCTATCCGAGAGCCTTTTTATCCGAAAGAAAACGAGGAAATCGCTTTTGATAGCAATGTCAGAATTATTGAGCAAATTCGTACTATCAAAAATCCTTCGCAGATAGATTGGCAACGCTTAATGGAAATAGAAGAAAATTGCCCTAAACAACTTATTGTAGTAGGGCAAATGCCCAAAAATCAAATCTTACTCAATACTCTGCCTCAAATTGAGCGAAAAGGTATTTTTAGAATTCCGATTGTAGCTGATATTATTGCCAACGCCTATCCTTTTGGCAAAACCATCAGCCACCACGACCTTATCCTGATGCCGCAAGATGAAAATCTGAAAAAAAACCTGCAACCCGATTTGCTTATTACATTGGGAAAATCGGTGCTTTCTAAATCTTTGAAGCAATTTTTGCGTAAATACCCACCTCGTTATCACTGGCATTTTCAAGAATATGGCTACGCCCCCGACACTTTTCAGCATCTTACTCATATTTTGCCTATTTCTCCTGAAAAAGGTTTAGAGTATTATTTGAGCTACACACGCAAAAAGTTTCAGCCTACTTCTTACTACGAATTTTGGACTTCTTTGGAAAGCAAAGCAGAAATATTTTTACAAAACTTTTTTGCTCAAAAGCACTCTTTCAATGAGTTTTGGGCGTTTTGGTATATTTTGCAAAAGCTCCCCAACAAAAGCAAATTGCACTTGGCAAATAGTATGCCTGTACGATATGCGAATTATTTAAGTCTTGCACCACACCAAGATATAGAGGTTTTTGCCAACAGAGGAACAAGTGGCATAGACGGAAGTAATAGTACGGCTTTGGGTGCCGCTTATGTAAGCGATGAAATCGTTACACTCATTACTGGCGATATGGCTTTTGGCTATGATAGCAATGCTTTTTGGCAAAATCGCATTCCCGAAAACTTAAGAGTAATAGTGCTAAACAACGAAGGGGGAGGCATTTTTAGGCTTCTGCCCGAGAGTAGCCGTTTGCCTGAAATGGAAGAATATTTTGAAACTACCTTGAAAGTGCCTGTTCAGGATATTGCCGAAGGCTATGGCTTGCATTATCAGAAAGCCACTGATGCTGAAACTTTGTTTGCTATTTTAGAAACTTTTTTTGAACCCTCTGCCAAAGCCAAGATTTTAGAAATAAAGACTGATAAATATGCAAATCAGGCTTTTTTTGAGCATTTCAAACAAAATTGGCTTGAAAAATTTGATTTTTAGCCCCGAAATGCTTAAATTGCCTTGCCTAAAAACTAAATCGCCTATAGCCAACTTTTACGCTTATTCATTCTACTAAAACTTTATGTTTCTGAGCTTTTTTATGAAGCCCAAAATAGTTTATATTGCTACCAGTTCAGCGTTTTTTCTATTCTTGCTTGCAAATTGGTTGGTAGGGGATAGGCAAGGCGAAAAAGAAGTTTTGGTAAAGGTAAAAGAAGGTGATTTTGAAATTTTGGTGCTTGCCAATGGTGAATTGGAAGCTGAAAATTCTATAAAAATTACCGCTCCCGAAGAGGCTTTGCGTTCTGCCAAAGTGTATCAGGTGAAAATTGCCGATTTAGTTCCCGAAGGAACGTATGTAAAAAAAGGAGATTACGTAGCTACTCTGGACAAAGTAGAAATGGCAGAAAAATTACGTTCAATGGAAGGAGAACTTACCAAATTGCGTAATCAGTACGATCAGATACGTTTGGATACAGCTCTGATGCTCCAAAATGAACGTAACGAAATGCAAAACCTGCTTTTTGCAATTAAAGAAAAGGAAAATGCCTTGAAAGTTAATCAGTACGAAACTCCTGCCCAAATAAAGGCTTTACAAAATGAATTGGAAAAAGCCAAAAAGGCTTATGAGCAAGCGAAAATTACCTACAAACTCAAACAACAGCAAGCCTTAGCCAAAATTACAGAAACGGCTCAACTGCTCGGGCAAGAAGTGCAAAAATTTGAGGAAATTCGCAGACTTTCAGAAAGTTTTGTGGTAAAAGCCCCTGCCGAAGGTTTAGTGATTTATCATAGAGATTGGAACGGACAGAAACGTACTATCGGAAGCTATGTGAGTTCTTGGGACGCTACGGTTACTACTATCCCCGACCTACAATCAATGATTTCAAGGGCTTATGTCAATGAAATTGATATTAGCAAGGTGCAAGTAGGGCAAGCTGTAAAAGTAAAAGTAGATGCTTTCCCTGAAAAAATTTTTATGGGTAAAGTAATCAGCATTTCTAATATTGGCGAGCAACGCCCCGATAGCCAAGTAAAAGTTTTTGAAGTGAAAATCAAAATAGAAGGCTCGCACCCCCAACTCAAACCTACAATGACCACCTCTAATACAATTATTTGCGAAAAATTGAGAAATACGCTCCATATACCCTTAGATTGCTTGCATAGTGAAACCGATAGCCTCAATTTTGTGTTTTTGAAAAGAAATGGTGTGGTAATACGTCAGGAGGTAAAAGCAGGCAAAAGCAACGAAAATGAAATAGTTATTTTGCAGGGTTTGCAAAAAAATGACGAGGTTTTTCTTTCTATTCCTGAAAATGCCAAAAATATAAAGCTAAAAAGGTTGTAAAACTATCTTAAAAACTTGTGTTTATGCGTAAAATTTTTTCAATTTCTTGTTTTTTATTATTGAGTAGCGTATCGGTTTTGTTTGCTCAACTTTCGGGGCAAGATGCCTTCATAAATACTATGAGTTTGGCAGGACAAGGCAATATCGTAAGAACTTGGGATAGTCGCTATCAAGGAATGAAGGGGCATCCTTTTGTGAAAAACACTTGGGAAAATGCTCAAATCGTTAGTGTTGATGGAAAAGTGTATCAAGATGTACCTTTGAAATATGATGTGTATTCCAATTTGGCTGTTGTGAAAAACTCCAAAGGCGATAGCATCATCACAGAAGTTCTAAATATTCAAGAATTTACATTCAAGTCCAGTAAAATGACTTTCGTAAAAGAGCCACTCTTAGATAACTCGGATAATATCAAGAATTATGGCAAGCTCTACGAGCAACTTTACAAAGGAAATAAAGTTGCATTGCTAAAAAATCATAGAAAGGTACTTTTGCAGGCGGATTATCAGGGTGGATATAGTGCCAATAGACGTTATGATGAACTCGTAGAGGAATACGATTACTTTTTGAAAAAAACAGGCACGATTGAGAAAATAAAATTGAACGAAAAAAACTTACTCAAATCGCTTTCAGACAAAGAAAAGGAACTAAAAGAGTTTTTGAAAAAAGAAAAATTGAACCTCAAAACCGAAGTGGGGGTGCTTCGCTTACTTCAATATTACGAAACAATTTGAGAGAG
Source organism: Raineya sp. (assembly GCF_053497555.1). Lineage (NCBI taxonomy): Bacteria > Pseudomonadati > Bacteroidota > Cytophagia > Cytophagales > Raineyaceae > Raineya > Raineya sp. The sequence goes on from NZ_JBRCWE010000083.1 coordinate 9,167, forward strand.
AAATTCTTTTCGGGCGGCAATATCACTCATAATGATAATGATGTTGCCGCTTAATGTTTTTATTCCACCTCAATTTCAGCTGTGAAGGCGTAATACTGATATTCTGCAAAGTTTTTTTCAACTTTGAGCCAAAAAATATACTTTCCTGCTTGGGTAGGAGGTGTTAGGTTCTTGATTTGAATAGTGCCTTTATTTTCTTGAAGTGATAGATTTTTCTGCTCAATTTTTTCTCCATTTTTAGCATTTATCCAAGCATATTGGGCTTTTGTTGAACCTTGTAAGTTTTTTACGCCTACGAGCCAAAGTTCAAAATTTTGATTGCCTTTGAGCTTGCCTACTACTTTCTGATTTTGTCGCCACTCTATTCGCTGAATGTCTATATCACCAACACTTTTGGAAGTTGTACCTTGTCCAAGCACCCCAAACGATGAGTTTATGAATCTGTCGGTACGGGTTTTAGATTTTATGATGAAAGGCAGGCTAATACTAATTTCTGCATTGCTTTGCTTATCAAAAAATCGTACTAAAAAAGAATATTCTTTGTTTTCTTGCAAGCCATAGGGGGTAATGGTAAGTTTAAGCGATTTGAGCATTTCCGCATTTACGCCTGTAAAATCATCTTTGTATAAATCTTCGGATTTTTGGAGTAACTTTTCTTTTTCGTAAATAGCAAAGTCGGTACCAAATAAAATTTGGTCATTTTCATTTTCCCGAAATCCACGAGGCTTGATGACTTTGAACACTATTTCGCTATTGCTGGCAATTTCATTACCCACTAAAAAGTCTGTTTCAGATTTGCCTACGTATAGCTCAAATCTTTCATAACTGATGCCTTTGGAAATAATAATAGCACCGGTAAAAGGCTCTATTTCTACTTTGGAAATAGCAACGGGGGCATTATCTTTTTTAATTTCGGGTTTAGCAAAGTCGCAACGAAATATTTCCCAAGCCTCAGGTTTTGCTTTTTTGATACCACCTTCAAAGGCTTTTTGATAATCGGAGCAAGCCTGAGATTTGTATTTTTCTTTTTCAGGTAAGAAAGAATAGCAAAAACCTCTGTGATAATACAAATCAGGGTTTTGGGGATTGATTTGAATGGCTTTGCTATAGTTTTCTATGGCTTTCTCATACTGACTTAACTTTCGGTAGGCATCGGCAATGTACCAAAAAAGGGTATCTTTTTGCTTGGTAGGCTCTAAATCAATTGCTTTCTCATAATCTTGTAAAGACTCTTGATACTTCTTGGAATTGTAATAAGCATCGCCACGGCTTTTGTAGAAGTTCCAATTTTTAGGGTTTTTCTCAATAGCTATATTTAAGACTTCAATTGCTTCAATATTTTTGCCATCGCTGACATAACAAAAACCTTTCCAATAATAATTTTCTGAAATTTTAGGCTTTTGTTTAATGAGTTCATCAAAAACAGAAGAGGCTTCTGTAAATTTCTTGTTTTTGATTAGCTCAAAGGCTTTGCTTTGAAGTTCTTTGTACTTTTTCTGCGAAAAACTACAAAAAGGTAAAAGGGTGAGCAAGCAAAAAAGTACAATTCTCATAAGTTTTTAATTTTTACGGAGCAATATTATTTGTAAAATGTAAAGTAACCGTAGTACCTTTCCCCAACTCACTATCAATGAGAATAGTACCACCAAGCATTTCGGTAAATTTGGCTACAATGTATAAGCCCAAGCCTGTTCCTTTGATATTCAGAGCATTTTCGGCACGGAAAAATCGTTCAAAGAGGTGTTTTTGGTCTTTTTCTGAAATGCCAATACCCTCGTCTATGATTTGAATGGTTAGTCCCTCCTCATTCTTTTGACTTTTGAGGTAAATAGACTTGTGTTCGGGAGAAAATTTGATAGCATTAGAAAGTAGATTCATCAAGATTTTCTTCAAAATAGAGCAATCGGTAAGAATGAAATCCTCGCCTGTGTGCGAAAAAGAAAGTTTTTGTCCTTCTTTGGCAATTGCCTGCATTTCGGTAATAACTTCTTGGAAGCAATTAGGCAGATGAACTTCGTGAAATTTAGGCTGAATTTTCCCTTCTTCCAGTTTTCCCATTGAAAGAAATTCCTCTAAAATATCGTTCAAATGATTGACCGAATTGGCTATGCGTTGGATATGTTTGAGGCGTTTTTCTTGGTCTTCGCTCTTATCGTATTTGGCGATTAGTTGCACAGAAGAAAGAATGGTACTCAACGGGGTACGAAATTCGTGAGAAGCCATAGAAACAAAACGAGATTTTAGCTCTCCCAGTTCTCGTTCTTTGGAAAGAGCTTTTTCCAATTCTTTTTTGGAGTTTTCCAAATGTTGTAAAGTTTCTAAAAGGGCTTTGGTTCTGATTTTAATTTGCTCTTCCAAACTTTCGTTCAAGGCTCGTATTTCGGCAGAGTATTGCTCAATAGCATTTTTTTGCTCAATGATGGCTTTTTCGTTTTCTCTTTGGCGAGTAACATCATAAATAAAAGCCATTACATAGATTTGGGTATCGGTTTTGAAATAACCTAAACTTGCTTCTATGTAAAAAGTAGAACCATCTTTGCGTAAGCCGAGCAGGTTCATATTTTCGCCCATAGTACGCACACGCGGGGCAAGATTGTAGTTTTCTCTATGGTTGCGATGTAAATCCCGCAGATTTTCAGGGATAAGATCTTCAATAGTTTTGCCATTAAGTTCTTTTTCATTGTAGCCGAAGAGTTGTTCGGCGAAACTATTGGCAAGCAGTATCACGCCTGTATGGTCAGTAAGGATAATACCAATAGAAGCGTGTTTGAAAACAGAAGCGAAAATATCTTTTTCAGAGGCAAAACTTGCTTTATCAATGTATTTACCCATTTGTATTCATCTTTTTCCAAAAGTATAAAAATCTTTTGAAAAAACAAAAGCAGGACTTGCAAAAAGCCCTGCTTGCAAAAATATGGCGTACTTTTTAGTTATATTTTTGAGAAACTTACCTCCATTGTATAGGTTATACCTGTGTTGTTATCCACTTCGGTTGTTTTCAGTTTTTTAGTAGTGGTAGTTAGTTCTAATACTTCAAAGTTTGTTGTATTTCCACCAAAAGTAATTGTAAGGGTTTTGCCATCGGCACTAAGCGAGTAAGAGCCTGTTTCTTCTTGTGGGTCAGAGGGTGAGCATTTGGTTGCTCCCTCATTCTGTACTATAACACCTCCATTTTTGTACTCAAGGTAATTATCCTTTTCGCAAGGTTCGGTTATGGCGTACAAGTCAAAAACAGTAGTGCTATTACTTGCTCTGAGTGTCCAGGCGGTCATTCTCCACTTACCCAAAATTTTTTCTTGGGGAGAGGGGTCTTTGGTTTTCTTTTTACAAGCCGAAAAGCCTCCCAAAATAAGTAAGGCTAAAAAAAGAGTTGAGAGAAAGCTACTTTTTTTCATAAAAATTTTTAGTTTAGTTTTTACTATACTTGCAAACAACAAGTTTTATGCCAAATGTTACCTTTTTTGTAAAATGTATGTTAATTTTCTGTCATTACAAAAGCCGCCCAGTAGTAAGGCTCTTTGTACTTTTCTTTGAGTTTGATTTGAGCTTTACGGAAGGCATCGGGTTTGTTTTTGGCGGTTTTGAGTTCGTTGTAAAAGATTTTCATTAACTCTTGGGTGGCATCATCGCTTACTTTCCAAAGGCTAATGATAGCGGCATCAACGCCAGCGATTTGCAAGGCTCTTTGCAAACCATAGACGCCTTCACCTGCTTTCACATCACCGAGTCCTGTTTCGCAAGCCGAAAGGATAGCGAGTTCGGAGTCGTCCAGGTTCATATTTGCCATTTCGTAGGCGGTGAGCAGACCGTTGTCTTTGTTTGCGGTTTCTTTATCGTTTTTGATACCTTCCATAGTGGCTTCTGCTCCTGCAAACATCAGTCCCGAGCGAAGCATAGGGTTGTTGAGGGCTTTGGTGGGTTCAATGCCAAAGACCAGGTTAGAACTTTCATCAATTTCATTGACAAAATAGCCGTGAGTGGCAATGTGCAAAATATCGGGGTGAGTGGCATCATCAGCTTTTTTGACATTGGTTTCGGTGGCTTGGTTATCCAGTAGGGTTTCAACTTTGTACCCCATAGCTTTGAGGATAGGGCTAATGGCTTCCACTTCTTTTTTGGTACCTGGCAGAGAGGGGATAGTGCCTTTTTCGCCATAGTTGGGGTATCCTACGAGCAGAGCTTTTTTGTTGGGTTTGTTTTTAGGCTTTTTTTCTCTTTCTTTGATTTCGGGGACGAAACGTGTATTCGTAACGAAAGTGAGGTTAAAATCATCAATGACGAACTTTCCGTCAGGTTTTTTGATAGAATTAAGACTGATTTGGTTGTAGATGCCGTCAAGAGAAACGAATATACGCTTTTTGCCTTCAAGGAGTTTTTCAATTTTTGCCCAGAAGGTATTGTAGGAGTTTTTGTCTTCTTTACGGAACCTGACCATATTTTTGTAGAAGTTGAGTTCATCTTCTTCAAACTCTTTACCTTTGCCAAGCAGGGCAAATTTGGGGTGATTGTGTTGGTGTTTTCCTGCGACAAGGGCAACATAGACGTAATTACCCGTAAATTTTTTATCAAAATCTTGGAAGGCAATGATTTCAAGGGCGGCTTCGTTAGTGGCGAGGGCGTGGTCAATTTCCTTGATAGAATGGAGTTTGTCATCAACTTTTTGCTTAAAAATTTCAGATTTTTGGGAGAGTTTGCGTTCCAAATCATTGGCTTCTCTTTCCAGTTTGGGTATATCCACCTCTTGCTCTTTGAGTTCTTCTTTGGAAAGCGTGTAGAGGTAGGCTAATTGCTCTTTGAGGCTAATCCATTGATTGTATTCTTTGATGAGTTCCTGATTGCCAGAGCTTAAAATTCTTTGTTTGATTTTGCTGGTGGCATTGAGCAAGATACCTTTGGTAGTGATATGGGCATTGTACATTTCGGAGAGCAATTCGGGGTGTTTTTCGCCATTTTGGGTAGCAAAATTGTAGAAACGCATATAAGTAGGCTTGAATTTAGCCCAATATTGCTCTTTTTCGGTTTCGCTAAGGGCAGGAAAGTAAGAGGCAATGAACTGATTGATTTGATGTAGCGATTTTCGGAAAAGT
>NZ_JBRCWE010000084.1:0-53080 GCF_053497555.1 Raineya sp.
TTTCTTGGTGCAATTCTACAGCGAATACCAACTTTTTTCAAACTTTTTTCAAACTTTTTTCAAACTTTTTTCAAAAGTTTTTCAAAAGTTTCACCTTTCAAAGAAATTGATGATATTTTTCAAATATTTCAGGTTCAGATAAGTAGGTTTAATCCTTGTAAAATGCCATCTACTGCCAAGCCAAAAAGCACATATAACAAAGCGATAAAATCACGAAAGTAATATTATTGCTTCAATAAGCAACCTCTACTGCAAAACCATAAGTGTATCTTTTTTCCTTAAATTTCATTCCCATTTCTATTGCCTCTTCACGAGAAACTACCCAACCGCTTTTATTATCCAGATAGCCTTGTGAGATATTATTCCTTTTCCATTTTCCTTTCGTAAATAAGTAATCATAATGCATTTTTTTTGAAAAAAACATAGGAATACGCACATTTCCCCATCCATCTTTTCCATTTACCTCTATCACTTGCATTCCTGCAAAAACGCCATTTTCGGGAAACGGAACGTTAAATGTTGAAACATCTATCCACTGACTTTTAAATTCTCGGATTTCTAATACAATAGGCTCTTTGGATAAGTTTTGATAGGGAATAGTATCCTTTGCCGAAAAAAATAAAATCTTAATTTTCAAATATTCAGGAGGTTGAATTGAGAAATTTTGTTTCTTTTGAGTAAGACTTGGATTGATATGTGTCTTTTCCTTGACTTTATCTTGATAAATCTTTATGAATACTTTTTCAATAAAGCCTTCTTGTTTCCTTGGGTTAGGAATAAAAGTTACAATCGGAGAGTATGATGTAAAAAAGTATTGTGTATTTCTTACAAGAAAATTACTTTGAGGAACTCTCAAATCCCCAATTTTTACTCTTTCAGAATATTTCTTTTTTCTTGGCGTAATGGTAATCGCTTCAATCTCTTCATCAGTTTCCAAATAGCAATTAAACGGCACTTGAAAAGAGCTTAACGGAACTTCTATGTTTTTGTATGCGACTTGGCTAATTAGCAAGGTATCATCATTTTTTTGACTTTTTATAGAAAAAAAGCCTCTTTCATCAGTAAAGATAACTTTATTCTGACTTTTCAAATAAATGCTTACACCTTGTAAGGGCTTTTGAGTATTTTTTTCAAATACAAACCCTTCTAATAACCTCTGTGAGTATCCTCTGCTTGCAACAATTAGCAAGCAGAGGATAAAAACATTACCTTTCATAGTTTAATCCACAAAAGTACAAGGGCAAAAGTCGCCACATTCACAATTGGGGGTTACTGGATCTTCGCTGGTAGAGTAACTACAAAAGAACAAAAAACAACTTTGCGTAACTGTAATAATGGAAGTACATTGCCCATCGCAATAATTGATACTACCTTGCCAAACTACCTTTTTTCTAGTATCAATGTTTGTAGTAGGAAATCTATTCTCGGATGTCAAAGTAGCTCCTTCCAAGAATATTTTTTCTTTAATTTGAGAAAGGATTTTTTCTAACTTCTCATCATCACAAGTTATACAATAGTTAGAACGCACATTTTTGTGAATGTTGTAAACAGATTGAGAGGAAAAGCTAAATAACAAGCTGATACTGAAAATTAAACTCTTCAACATAAAACTTGAATTTTAAGGTGGAAAATAAAACTCGAAATTTTGAGCTCAAAAATTTCTTGGTGCAATACTAAAGCAAGTACAAACTTTTTTCAAAAATTGCACTATTCAAATATTTTCTTGTATAAATGCGAGAATGTTAGTTTAGTTTTTCGCTAAAAACATCTTGATTTTCCTAACCAAACTTACACCTTCATACACGAGTCCTGTATAGAGTTGGATAAGGTCGGCACCTGCGTGGATTTTTTCAAGAGCATCTTGTGGCGAGAAAATTCCCCCCACACCAATAATAGCAAAACGCTTCTGTGCTTTTTGAGCAAGGTAAGCAATTACCTGTGTAGAGCGTTTTTGTAGAGGTTTGCCGCTCAAGCCGCCTGTTTCTTTGCATAATTCAGGCTCACTTTGCAAATTTTCTCTGCTAATGGTAGTGTTGGTAGCTATCACACCTGCAATTTGTGTTTCAAGTACAATCTCCACAATATCATCAAGCTGGCTTTCCGAAAGGTCGGGAGCTATTTTAAGGAAAATAGGTTTGGGATTATTTTTTTGTTTATTTTGGGTTTGTAGAGCAAGTAAAATTTGCTTCAAAGGTTCTTTTTCTTGCAAGGCACGCAAATTAGGCGTATTCGGCGAACTAACATTTACCACAAAATAATCTACATAAGCAAATAGATTTTCAAAACAGAAAAGGTAATCGTCCAGAGCTTTTTCGTTGGGGGTATCTTTGTTTTTGCCAATATTGCCTCCTACAATTACTTTGGATTGGCGTTTTTTGAGATTTTCAATAGCTTTCACTACGCCGTCGTTGTTGAAGCCCATTCGGTTGATAATGGCTTTATCTTTTTTGAGCCGAAACAAACGGGGTAGGGGGTTGCCACTTTGAGGGCGAGGGGTAAGCGTTCCTATTTCTATGAAACCAAAGCCAAAAATAGCCAGCTCATCAATGGCAATAGCGTTTTTATCAAAACCTGCCGCCAGCCCCACAGGGTTAGGGAAGGTGATACCTGCTACTTGCCGAGCCAATTGGGGGCTTTCGTAATGATAAATTCGGCGAAAAAAAATTCTAATAAGTTTGAAACGAAAAAGCGTTTTGAGCAAGCTGAATGTAAAGTAATGAGCCTTTTCGGCAGACATCAGAAAAAGAAAAAAACGTAAAATTTTGTAAAACATAAGATTCTGCAAATGGCTTGCAAATCTACGCTTTTCTGAGAATATCTTCAGGGTTTATGCCTAATTCTTTGAGTTTTTGGGCAAGCAGACTTTTTTCTTCTTGTGTTTTTTCAAGGTTCTCTTGTGTTTTTTCAAGGTTTTCTCGTGTTTTTTGTAGATTCTCTTGAATTTCTTGTATTTTCGTTTCGGCTTCTGTCAGAAATTCGCTCATTTCGGTATAAGAGGCAAAACGCTCGCCTGTGGGGCGGTAGATGTGCATAGTGTTTTCATCAAGCACAAAGCGAATACCCATAAGGGGACTTTGCCAGTCGTTTGGGTTTTCTATTTCTTTGAAATGCTCGCCTTCACGCACCCAAACTAAAAGTTTGTTGCTATCGGGGTCGTAGAAATAGTATTCTTGTACGCCATAGTTTTGGTAAAATACAAGTTTCTGAGACATTTCGGCAGGTGTATTGCTTGGAGAGTTGATTTCAAAAACTACCTGCGGTGCAATGTTGTTCTCTTCCCATTGTTTATACGAGCCTCTGTAACCTTTCGGTCTGCCGAAGGCTACCAATACATCAGGGGCTTTACGGATATGAGGCTTGCCTTCCACAGGATACCAAAGCAAATCGCCTGCAACAAAAACATCAGGGTTTTTGGAATACATAGCCTCTAAACCCTCTTTGATAAGTACAATCCATTTGAATTGTTCGGTGTTATCTGCCATAGGTTTGCCATCGGAGTCGGGGTAAATGATTGTTTCTTTGCTATGTTTGCTGATGCTTTGCATAAGGAGCAATCTTTTTCCAAATTTACAAAAATTTCGGAGCTATGCCAAGAAATTACTTCTTACTGCCAAACTATTCTTACTTGTTTTGCGTTTATCTTTTGAATTTTTGAAATTATGACCTACCTTATTCCTCGCTTTCTGACTATTTTGCTCTCTTTACTTCTGATAGATTACATCACTTTTCGGGCTTTGAAAGTTGCTTTGCGAGATGCCACTGCTTTCAAACGCAGGTTGTGGTTTCGTGTGTATTGGACTATCAGTGCTTTTTGCCTTTTGAGCATAGGTTTGTACTTTTTTGGGATTTTCAAAGATATGTCGCCTCTGCGTGTGTGGGTACAGGGTTTTGTTTCGGTGGTGTATATTTCCAAAATTTTTGTTGTGTTCTTTGTGCTTTTTGAGGATTTAATTTTTTATGCAAGAAAAATACTTGCTTTTTTTACCCAAAGAGCCAATAAAAAAGCTACCGAAAATCCAGAAGCCAAGAAAATCACGAGAGCAAAATTCATTCATCAGGCAGGTCTGATAGCAGGATCAATTCCTATGGTTACGCTTAGTTGGGGCATTATTTCGGGGGCTCACGACTACCAAGTACGCAGACGAAAAATTTACTTGCCACATTTACCCAAAAGTTTTGAAGGTTTCACAATTGCCCAGATTTCGGATATTCATTCAGGCAGTTTTTACAACAAAACTGCTGTAAAAGGTGGGGTAGAAATGCTTTTAGCCGAAAAGCCCAATCTCATACTTTTTACAGGAGACTTGGTAAATAATCACCCTGACGAGATGAAAGAATACGTTAGTGTTTTTGATAAGTTCAAAGCTGATTTTGGTGTTTTTTCTGTAATGGGCAACCATGATTATAGCGATTATATTTTTGGAATTTCATTGGCAGAAAGGCATTTGCTTCGCAAAAAACTACATCAGGTTCATAAAGCAATGAACTGGCGACTGCTTCTTGATGAAAATATCTTTGTTGAGCAAAATGGTGAGAAACTTGCTATCATTGGCGTACAAAACTGGGGAACAGGGAATTTCCCCAAATATGGCAATCTTGCCAAAGCCTATCAGGGTGCAGAGGAAGCCGCTGTAAAAATTCTGCTTTCTCACGACCCCAGCCATTGGGACGCCCAAATTCGTCCCGAATTTTCGGATATAGACCTCACGCTTTCAGGGCATACACACGGAATGCAGTTAGGCATTGAATACGGAGATTTCCGATGGAGTCCTGTTCAGTATCGCTACAAGCAATGGGCAGATTTGTACCAAGAAAAAAGCAACTTGGGCAAAATGCAATATTTGTATGTAAATCGTGGTTTTGGCTATATTGGCTATTTGGGCAGAGTAGGTATTTTACCCGAAATCACCATTCTAACCTTAACGGCAAAAGCCTAAATCTGCTCGGCATCTTTCAAGGCTTTTCGCAAAGCACCTACTTTGTTGCTTACTTCTTGCAATTCGCTTTGCGTATCCGATTTTGCCACTACACCAGCACCCGCCTGAAAGTAGAGCATATTATTTTTGCTCAAAAATGAGCGTATCATAATGGCTTGGTTAAATTCACCATTGAAGCCCAAAAAGCCTATACAACCCCCGTAATAACCCCTATTACCTTTTTCGTAAGTATTGATAAGTTCCATAGCTTTGTGCTTGGGGGCACCCGAAAGCGTACCCGCAGGAAAAGTATCGGCTACGAGTTGTAGCGTAGGGATATGTTCGGGAATATCAGCTGTTACTTTGGAAACCAAATGAATAACGTGAGAATAATACTGAATTTCTTTGAAGGTTTCTACCTTTACATTAAAGCCGTTTCGGCTCAAATCGTTACGAGCCAAATCTACAAGCATTACGTGTTCGGAGTTTTCCTTGGGGTCGTTGAGCAATTTTTGGGCAAGGGCAAAATCCGCTTCATCGTTGCCTGTACGTTTGAAAGTGCCTGCTATCGGAAAAATACTTGCTTTGCCGTTTTTTACAACAATTTGGGCTTCGGGTGATGAACCAAAAATTTTATAGCTACCGTAATCAAAATAAAACAAATAAGGTGAAGGATTTATAGAACGCAAACAACGATATACATTGAATTCATCGCCTTGAAATTTTTGTTCAAAACGTCTTGAAACGACCATCTGAAAAACATCACCTAATTGGCAATGGTTTTTGGCTTTTTCAATGACAGCCAAAAACTCTTCATCTGAAAAGTTAGACTTCTCTGCGTCAAGAGTTTGGAAATGATATTGGGGAATATTTCTGTTGAAAATTAAATTTTCTATTTCTGTCAGATGACTTTTTTCCCCCTCTAAAAGGTGTTCAAAAAGATAGAGTTCATTTTTGAAATGGTTGATAGCAATAATGTACTGATAAACCTGATACACTATCGTAGGAATGGCACGATTATCATTTTCAAAATCTTTGATAGCAATATCTTCAAAATACTTTACGGCATCGTAAGCCATATAGCCAAAAAGCCCATTACTGATGAAATTGAAATCATTTTTTTCTACCTCAAAAGATTGAATAAACTGCTCCAAAGCAGTTATTACTTCTTTTCCCGAACTAATTTTCTGACTTTGAGCTTTGGTTTTGGGAAATTGCGTAAGAATAGTGCCATTTTTGACTTCAAATCTGGCGATAGGGTGAAAGCAAATATACGAAAAACTATTCTCATTGCCGTGATAATCAGAACTTTCCAAAAGTATGGAGTTGGCAAATTTATCACGTAGTTTCAGATAAATGCTTACAGGCGTAACCGTATCGGCAAGTAGTTGTTTGTAGCGAGTGTATAATTTGAGCATAGCTTGGTTTTTGAGGAATAAACTCAAAAAATGGTTTTTTATTGCAAAAATCAATATTCATCATCAACGCTGACGTGTTCGTGCATTGTGATAGTGTGGGAGTCTAGATAGTAGATGTCGTGCATACTAAGCACGTGTACGATAAGGTTTTCAATAGAAATAGGGCTACCCAAAGGCACTTGGGTTATATTAGTATGCTTGATAAATCTACCATCAACCAGTATCACCAGCCCCGAACCTACCACTTCCATTGATTTATTTTCTTTGATAACTAAGCCTGTGTCTTCACCCAAACCAATGCCCAGTACCTTCGGATTGCTCACAACTGCCTGAAAAAGCCTTCCGATTCTGCCTCTTTGTACGAAGTGCGTATCAATAATTACATCTTGAATAAGTCCTAAACCGCTTGTAATTTTTACTTCGCCTTTGAGCAGAGCTTCGCTACTACTGCCTTGGTAAATCATACTATCCGAGGCGGCGGCGGCACCTGCCGAAGTTCCTGCAATGACAAAATTTTCTGTAAAGTATTTTTTTAGAAGTAAGTCGTGGAATTTTGTTCCTCCGAGAAAAGTTGTGAGGCGAAGCTGGTCGCCCCCTGTGAACATTACGGTATCGGCACTGGCAAGTCTTTCCAAAAAGGTTTCATCATTTGCTTGCTCACGTTTATCAATATTGAGCATATCTACATTTTTAGCTCCCAGATAGTTAAAGGCTCTTACGTATTCGGTGCCTACTTTTTTGGGAATTTTGGAAGCCGTAGTGATAACTTCAATGCGAGATTCTTGTTTTTTTGAAGATTCACGAATAATTCTATTCAAAATGCCTTTTTCAAAAAAATTGAGATTTTTTTCTACATCGGGGTCAAAATTTTGTTCAGTGAAACTGCCTTTATCTACTGCACCACCAATAATAATGAGCGTTCCTTTGGGTATATTCATTGCTTTATGTGTTTGCGTTCAAAAAATATTTTGCAAATTACTGAAAAAATAATGATGTCAAAATTTTTATTTCATTTCCCCATATATACCATCAAAATAGAAATATCAGCGGGCGAAACACCACTAATGCGTGAGGCTTGTCCGAGTGTTTCGGGACGAATTTTTTTGAGTTTTTCTCGTCCTTCTGCCGAAAGAGCCTTTACAAGGTCGTAGTTAAAATCCTCACGTATTTTATAGTTTTCAAGTTCTTTCATTTTTTGGGCAGTTTCCTGTTCTTTCAGCAAATAATCTTCATATTTGATTTGAATTTCGGCTTGTTCCAATTCCTTTTCATCATATTTGCTCAAATAATTGCCCAGCTCTTTGTACATTTTGCCGAGTTCTTGCAAGGAAATTTGCGGTCTTTTGAGTAGATTGTAAAAAGATATTTTCTCCCGAATAGGCGAAGTTCCCATTGCCTCCAAGGCTCCGTTGATGTCCTCGGGTTGTACTTTTTTCTGTTTCAGGTCGTTGAGCAGATGAGCTACGGCTTCTTCTTTCTTTTTTAAGCGTTGCAAACGCTCTTCAGAGGCAAGCCCGATTTTGTAACCTAATTTGGTAAGTCTGCTATCTGCATTATCCTGACGCAAAAGCAAGCGGTATTCGGCACGAGAAGTAAACATTCGGTAAGGCTCTTCGGTGCCTTTGTTGATAAGGTCATCTATCAGTACGCCAATATAAGCCTCGTGGCGTTGAAGCATGAAAGGCTCTTGTTCTTTGATTTTCAGATGAGCATTGATGCCCGCCATAAGTCCTTGGCAGGCGGCTTCTTCGTAGCCTGTTGTGCCATTGATTTGCCCCGCAAAATAGAGATTTTCAATCAATTTGGTTTCAAGGCTAAGTTTGAGTTGGGTAGGAGGGAAGTAGTCGTATTCTATGGCATAGCCAGGGCGAAACATTTTCACATTTTCCAATCCGGGTATTTTGCGAATAGCTTTATATTGCACATCTTCGGGCAGGGAAGTAGAAAACCCATTGACATACACCTCTACGGTTTGCCAGCCTTCGGGTTCTATAAAAATTTGGTGTCGCTCTTTATCTGCAAAGCGATTGATTTTATCTTCAACCGAAGGGCAATACCGAGGACCTACGCCTTGTATTCTGCCCGTAAACATTGGCGATTTATCAAAACCTGTTCGTAAAATTTCGTGAACTTCGTGATTGGTATAAGTTATCCAGCAACTTAATTGTTTTTCAAGCAATGGAGTATCCAGAAAAGAAAACCGTTCAGGTTTTTCGTCGCCGGGTTGCTCTTCCATTGCTTGATAGTTGATGGTTCTGCCGTCAAGGCGTGGGGGGGTGCCAGTTTTCATTCTGCCTGCTTCAAAACCCAGTTCTACGAGTTGTTCGGTGATGCCTGTGGCGGCTTTTTCACCTGTTCTGCCACCCCCAAAGCGTTTTTCGCCAATATGTATGACACCATTTAGGAATGTTCCGCTGGTCAGGATAACGGCTTTGCTCCGAATTTCCAGTCCCATACTGGTTTTTACGCCTACTACTCTTTTATCTTTTACGAGTATCCCCGTAACCATATCTTGCCAAAAATCAAGGTTACCGATAGCCTCCAAAGCCAAACGCCATTCTTCTGCAAAACGCATTCTATCGTTTTGGCTACGAGGGCTCCACATTGCAGGACCTTTGGAGCGGTTGAGCATACGAAACTGAATGGCGGTTTTATCGGTAATAATTCCTGAAAGTCCTCCAAGAGCATCTATTTCTCTTACAATTTGCCCTTTGGCAACTCCCCCCATAGCAGGATTGCAAGACATCTGCCCAATAACCTGCATATTCATTGTTATCAGAAGCACTTTTGAACCCATTGCAGCGGCGGCGGCGGCGGCTTCGTTGCCAGCGTGTCCTGCTCCTACTACAATCACATCATATTCAGGAAACATTGCATAAAAATTTAGGTGCGATAAAAAATTTGTTTCACGTGAAACAACACGCAAAGTTACTAAAATTTCGTAGAATTAGCCTAAATTTTCGTGTTTGCGGATAAGTTCGTTGAGCAGTTCTTTAGCTCGGAAAAGTTGGGCTTTCACGGTGCCCATCGGGATATCCAGTTCATCAGCAATTTGCTGATAGTCCATATCCTCAAAATAGCGTAAGGTAAGCACTTTACGATAGTTGGTAGGTAATTTATTGATAAGCAAACGCAAAACTTCTATTTGTTGGCTTCGGATAGAGTTTTCTTCAATATTTTGGGCTTCATCAATTACATCATTGGTTTCTTCTTTGTCGGGTTTCTTTTCATCGGTTTTTTTCATAAATTGTTCAATGCTAATGACTTCTACGCGTTTTTTTCGGCGTATAAAATCAATGCAGTGGTTTGTTCCTATTCTGAAAAGCCAAGAGCTGAAAGGGTGTTCAAAGCGAAATTTATCTAAATTCTGAAAAACTTTTACAAAAGTTTCCACGGTAATATCTTCGGCATCATCTACATTGCGAACAATTTTGAGAATTACATAATACAAAGCCTTATTGTAACGCTTCATAAGCGTTGTCATTGCATTGTGGTCGCCTTGTTGAGCCTTCCGAATAAGCTCAAACTCTTTCTGAACCCGAGGGTTTTCAAATTCAAAATCTTCGGTAGGTTCTTTGTTC
This sequence comes from Raineya sp., assembly GCF_053497555.1. Taxonomy (NCBI): domain Bacteria; kingdom Pseudomonadati; phylum Bacteroidota; class Cytophagia; order Cytophagales; family Raineyaceae; genus Raineya; species Raineya sp. The sequence goes on from NZ_JBRCWE010000084.1 coordinate 9,916, forward strand.
TCGTCTAAATCCATTGTTCAGGTTTGCTGAAATACGATTTTATGCCTACAAATACGATAAAAAACACATACAAAAAATCATACACCCACCAGCCTACAAAAGCAGAAACAAAATACAATTTTTTTGCGTTCAAGTATTGTACCAAAGTCCAAAAAATAAGCCGAAAGCCGCAAATTCCCCACAAGGCAATTTCTTGCCACTGCCAAGTTTCTTTTTGAAAAGGATATACACTTGCTAATAACGCAAAAGCTAACCAAAATAGTACGTGAGTGCCATTTTGTAGTGCCAAAAAAAACTGATGTTTTTTTCGGTAAAATTTTCCAACGCTCAAATGTCTTTTTTTCTGCCGAAACCAAGCCTTCCAAGTTCGTTTGGGTACAGAAAAAACTTGTGCCTGCAAGTGCGTACAAACACTGGTATTAGAAGCGTTTGCATTGGCATTAACGAATAAATCATCATCACCCCCTACAATTTTCAGATGATTTTGAAAGCCTTTGCTTGCAAGAAACAAACTTTTGCAGTAGGCAAGGTTTCTTCCTACGCCCATATAAGGCAATTTTGCCAAAGCATAACTAATATACTGAATAGCCGTAAAAAATGTTTCATAACGTATGAGCCAATTCAGAAAGCCTTTTTCTTTTTGGTAAGGGGAAATGCCCAAAACAATTTGTTTTTCCTTTGAAAATTCTTGTGCCATAAGGGCAATCCAATTTTCGGAATTGGGTAGGCAATCGGCATCTGTAAAGAGCAGATGCTCGTATTTAGCGGCACGAATAGCAAGCGTAAGAGCATATTTTTTGTGGCTAATGTGGTCGGGGGTGTGGTCTATGTGTAAAACCCGCAAGCGAGGCTCTTTTCGTCGCTCATCTCGTAAAAAAAACTCTGTTTCATCAGAGGAGCGGTCGTTTGCAACAATAATTTCAAATTCAGGGTAGTTTTGTCTGTACAAAATGGGTAAAAGTTTTTTCAGATTTTCCAGTTCGTTGTGTGCCGCTACAATAACAGATACAGGCTTTTGGAAATCAAAATCAATTTCTTTTTTGGTTTTATGAAACAGAATCCGTAAGAAAAAAAACAATAGGTACAAAATTTGAACCAACGCAAACGAAGCCGTTGCGTACAAAAGAATTTCCGAAAATAACATAGCGTAGAGGTGTTTTAAGTTAGAAATGTTGCAAATCTATCATTGCACTATTTCCAAAATGCTTCTGAAAGCCACAAATTTATCTTTGTAACGCTCAGAATGTTCGGCTTGGAGTTTGGGAGCAAACTCTTTCTGATAGCGTTCTAAATCCTGCATTGAGGCACAAATATACTGAAAGGCATACGTAAAACCATCGTTTTCGGTTTCTGTAAGCAAACGCATAATTTTATTTTCCAGAAAACAGCCTGTACGCATTACATCAGGAATATGCTGGTTGAGCATCCAATTGAGCCACTCCTCGTGGATATTTTTATCAATATTTACCGTAACGTTATAGACTATCATTCTTTCAAGGTTTTTGAATGCCTTTTAATGAGCATTAAAAGGCATTTAAGTGATTTTTACTCTTCGCTTTCCAATTCTTTTACTTCTGTTTCGGCATCTTGCTCTTCTTTTTTCACTTTGGCTTTCTCTTCGCTTGTGATTTCCCCGATTTTGGCACCTGATGCTACTTTTTCTTTAATTTTTTGCTTCAATTCTTCTACCAATTCGGGATTTTCTTCCAAAGTTTTTTGGAGTTTATCTTTGCCGAGAGCAATTTTAGTTCCGTTGTAGTAGTAATTAGCCCCCGATTTTTTCAAAATATCCAGTTCTGTTGCCAGTTCTGCTACTTCGCCTATTTTGTTGATGCCTTTTCCGTAAAGTATTTCAAACTCTACTTGCTTGAAAGGGGGAGCTACTTTATTTTTTACAATTTTTACGCGTGTTTTACTGCCAATGGGGTTATCGTCAGAATCTTTGAGTTGCCCAATTTTGCGAATATCTATACGTACCGAGGCATAATATTTCAGAGCATTACCGCCCGTAGTAGTTTCGGGGCTACCAAACATTACGCCAATTTTATCGCGAAGTTGGTTGATAAAAATGCAGCAGCAATTTGTTTTAGAAATGAGGCTGGTGAGTTTTCGCATAGCTTGCGACATCAGGCGAGCTTGCAAGCCCATTTTGCTATCGCCCATTTCGCCGTCTATTTCAGCTTTGGGAACAAGAGCGGCAACAGAGTCAATTACAACAATATCAATAGCTCCTGAACGTATGAGTTGTTCAGCAATTTCAAGAGCCTGCTCACCGCTATCAGGTTGAGAGATAATGACTTTTTCGGGGTCCATACCCAATTTTTCGGCATAAAACCTATCAAAAGCGTGTTCGGCATCAATGAATGCCGCAATACCTCCTGCCTTTTGTGCTTCAATAATGGTGTAAATAGCTAATGTCGTTTTTCCCGAAGCCTCTGGACCAAATATTTCTATAATTCTACCCTTTGGCAGACCGCCTACCCCCAAAGCCAAATCTACGCTTAGCGAACCTGTGGAAATAACTTCTACGTCCATTACTTTTTCATCGCTAAGTTTCATCACTGCTCCCTTTCCGTATGCTTTTTCAATGTTTTCCATTGTGGTTTTGAGTGCCTCCAATTTACTTTTCTGGTCAGTTGGCACTACAATCGCTTTGTCTTTTTCTTTTTTTGCCATAAATGCGAATATTTTGCTTCAAAAATACAAATTACAGATTTTTTTCAAAGGTTTTCACAAAATAAAAAATCTTGTCCGTAATTTTTTTGAGGAGTAAGCTAAAATTTCGTAACTATTTACGTTCAAAAAGTAAAGGTTCAAAGGTTTGAATTAAAAGTTTTACTCCGTCTAAATATCCAATTGTTCCAAATTCTGTTTCTTGCTTCTTGTTTCCTGTTACCTCGTTACTCGGCGGCTTTGAGCAATATTTTCTCAAATTTGCTACGCATAGAGGCATATTTACCTTCGTATTGGTTCGCAATGATTGCAAAACAACGTTTTTCGCCTTTTTTAGTGCTAAAATAACCTGCAAGTGCTATCACGCCTCGCATACTACCTGTTTTGGCTTGTAGATTTCCTTGTAAAATGGTGTTTTTAGCAAAACCCGTAAGCGTTCCCGATACGCCTGCCAGTGGCAAACTTTTCAAAAAAGTATCGTTTTGAGCCATTTTGCTAAGCAGTTGGCAAATAGAATGAGCCGTGGAAGTATTGAGGCGAGAAAGCCCACTTCCGTCATTGAAGTTTAATCCTTTGATTTCAATGCCTTTTTTTTGCCAAAATTCCAATATTTTTTCTCCTGCTTGGTTTTCTTTGCCCCAATATTTTCCCAACTGCTTGAAAAGTCCTTCGGCATAAAGATTTACACTATACAGATTGATTTCTCTGACTATTTCGGCAAGTTTAGGCGAGGCTAAACTATCTAAAACAAGTAGCTTTTCATTGAGGCTCTCAAAGATGAATGTTGGTTCTTGCGTGATGTGAAGTCCCTTTTTTTGCAAAAAATCATTGAACAAAAATGCTGTTGTATAGGGCGGATTAGGCATAGCCCCTTTGATGAAAAAACTACTTTCCTGCTGTGGAATAGTGCCACTGACAAAACACTCGTAATGAAACGGATAGCCATCAATGTAGGCATTGTCGCCTGTTCCTTTTGGAGCGGTGAGAATTTGCCCCTTGAATTTCAGAAAAGGAAGTGCGGGTTCTGTTCCGAGAATATCGGCTTTTTCACCTATTTTAGAGGCAGGTTTTAGGAGTAATTTGTATTCGTTATCGCTGATGTTCAAACCATAGGCGGCAGAGCCATAATAATTACCTAAGTCTTCTTTTATCCAGCCTTCGGGAATGGCGTTTTGTTCAAAATAAGCACCTACGCCCACGATTTGTCCCTCTATTTTTTGAATATTTTTGCTTTGCAAAATTTTGTACCAACGCTCCCAAATCTGCTCTTGGGAGAGATTATTTTTGAAATCGGCACTGCCCAAAGTAACATCTCCACCGCCCAGAATATACAAATTGCCTTTGAGTGTTTTATTTTCTATTTTCCCGCTGTAAGCCAGTTGCGTTTGAAAGCGAAAATCTTTTCCCAATACTTCTAGAGCAGTAGCGGTTGTCCATAATTTATGGCAAGAGGCTACATTCATTTTTTTGAACATATTCTTTTCAGCAAGCACTTTGCCTGTTTGTGAGTCCATTAGGCAAAATGCCAAAAAGCCTTGTTTCAATAGGCTATCATTTTCAAGGGTATTCAGTGCCTCCGAAAGGCTTTGGGCTTGCACACTTTGCCAATACAATAACCCTATACAGATTTTTAGGAGAATAGCGTTTTTCATAAAAGCCTATTGTTTGATTTTTTTCTGAACAAGTTTGCCAAAATCCAAAGAAAAAGAATTCCTACTATGCCAAGTGCTATTCGGGGCAGAAAATCTCCATAACACACATAAAAGGTTTTCTTTGAGTAGGTAAAAGCTATTTCTTTCATTGCAGTTCTTTGGTTATAGGGAATTTCTTTTCTTACTTTGCCCCATACGTCAATAATTGCCGAAGCTCCCATATTAGAGCAATGCAACATTTCTCGGCGAGTTTCTATGCAACGCAAGGCTCCCAAATACAAGTGATGTTGCTCCCATTGGGTATCGCCGAGCCAGCCATCGTTGGTAATGGTGCATAGCAAATCTGCACCTTTTTTTACAAATTGGCTTACAAACTCGCCATACATAGATTCATAACAAATAATTGGAGCAACTTGTGCTTTTGGAGTAGGGAAATTGATAATTTCTTTTCCCGTACCTAGCAAAAAAAACGAAGCACCAATATCGCTGATAAAATCTTTCAGAAAAATAGTGTATTCGGGAAAAGGAATGGTTTCAACACCGGGAACAAGTATCATTTTTTTATACCAAAACATAGTGTCTTTTTGCAAAAGCAATGCCGTATTGAAATCCTCGTAATAGGAGTGTGCAAGAGGTGCGTATTGGCTCGTAGGACTGCTTTTTTCTTTGGTAAAAATCCGAGTAGAAACCCCCAGAAGTATCGGTACATTTAATTTTTTTTGCAGGCTATCAATTTTTTGAAAAGTAGGATATTTTCGTACCAAGCGTTCGTCAAAATTTTCATCAAGAGCCGTTTCAGGAAAAACGACTAAATCGGTGGTTTTATCAAACTTTTGCAAAGTTAAATCTGCTAAAATTTGTGCCTGCTTGGCAAAGGGTATGAAGCGGGGACAATCGCTGAATTTTTCAGTAAAGGGGTCAATGTTGGGCTGAACAAGTACCACATTCAACTTTTGCAAAGCTGAGATTTTTTGTCCTTGCAAAAACCACGAAAAGCCAAAAGGAACGACTAATGCAATGGCACAAACGATTATTTTTTTTATGGAAAAACCTTCTTTCAAGTTCCAAAAAAGTACATTCATTAATAAAATCCAAAGAGAGCCGCCCCATACGCCTGTGTATTCGTACCATTGTACCCACTCATTCCGATACAAAAAAGTATTTCCCAAAGTGAGCCATACCCAAGTCAGTTGCCACTGATGATGAGCAAACTCAAAACTTATCCAAATAGGAACAAATATCCATTTTTGGTATTTTTCTGAAAAAAATTTTCGCACCCACCACCAAAAAATAAGTGCCACAAGCATTACAAGGCTATTGGCAGTGCTTATGACCCATAAAGCCCCCGTAATACGCACCCACCAAGTAGCTACTACGTTCCAAACGAGTAGAAAGAAAAATGCTCCGAGCAATCGCCAAAGAAAAATTTTCTTTGTAAAAGTTGCTTCCAAAATTTTTTCGGCTTGCCACCAAAATACCCAGCCCACAAAGCTCAAAAGTACCCAGTTTTTGCCCCAAAAACCCGCCTGCAAACAGATGGCTCCTGCTATGGCAAGTAATAAGATAATAAAAACACTGAACTTTTGGCTACTATCGTATCTGAATAATGTAAAGTTCATTGCTGAAAGGTTCAAAAATATGGTGCAAATCGTCTAAAAAATCTGCGTGATTGAGGTAAAAATTCAAGAAATTGTCCTTGCGTTCTTGTAAAACCCCTTCGGGAAAAAGTTTTTCTTTGAGTGAGAGCATTTGTTGAACTTCTATTTCGTATTTTTTTTCTTGTGCTTTCTGGATACGTTTTTCTAAGTGTTCAAGGCTTTTGAGTGTTTTTTGCTCTTCGGCTTCCACTGCGGAAAGCAAGGATTTATCAATTTCTGCTGTTTTGCTCTTGATTGCTTCAAAGGCTTGCGAAATGGCTTTTTGCTCTTGCAAAAGCGAAAATTCATTTTGCGTGTATTTGGATAAAAATTTCTTTTTGAGCAAGCTATCTTCTTGAAAAAAGTCTTGAACAGATAGCTGTAATTTTTGCATTTTCTCACACTGATTTTGCGTAAGCACCAAAGCAAAATTACGAGGCAGTAGCATTGGCATTGCAAGGGTTGGCTCTACCTGCTTGAAATACTCAAAAGTGCTTTTGAGTTGCAACCAATAGGCAATTTCGCCAGGTCCGCCGATATAGGCAAGATTAGGCAAAACAAGTTCCTGATAAATAGGACGTAGCAGTGCATTTGGGCTGAATTTTTCAGGATTTTTTTCTGCTAAATCTAAAATCTCTTTTTCTGAAAAACGCAAATTGGTGTGCAGTACCTCATAGAAATCTCCTTTGCGTTCAATTCTTTCTCGCAAACCTTCATCAAGATAGAAAAAATTGATAGGTCGGGCTTGTGCCTGTGCGTGATAGCCCAAGCGTGTGAGTTGCAAAGAGGTATCTTTGACCAAAATCTCTGTTTTTTGTTCTTGAAGCTCGCTTTTTATGATTGGGAATAAAGATTTTTTGACTTTCTCATCATCTCCATCAATAACCAGCAAGCCTTTTTCCCCGAAAAACTCGTGCAAGGCGTAGCGAGTGGCTTGGGCAAGGGTTGGAAATTGCGTATAAGCCTTTTCAAAAATGGGCATTTTTTCGGGCAACACAGAGAGAATTTCTGCAAGTTCGTCTGTTTTCATCTTGCCCACCGCCCCTTTTTGCTTGCTGTGCCACTCATATTTTTTGCCAAAAAGCCTGAAATGCGATATTTCTGCAAAATCGTGGTCTTCGGAGCCAAGCCAAAAAACAGGTACAAAACGATATTCGGGCAAAAATTCTTGTAGAATTTCTGCCAAAAGAATGGTGCTAATCGTTTTATACACAAAATAAAGCTCTCCAAAAAAAATAGAAGGTTGGTGAGCGGTAGTGAGTGTAAATGTGTTTTCAGAAAGTAGGGCTTCAATATTTTGCTTTTCTGCTTCTGTGAGGGAAATCTGCTGATATTGTTTTTGCAGAACCTTGTGCAAAGTTTCTCTTTTTTCCGCAGAAAATTGTTTTTGAGCAATTATTTGCCTGAAAGTTTCTTTTTGAGGTAAAAACTGAAAAAAAGGCTCTAAAATGGGGTTCTGATTTACATAATCCAAAAAAATTTTGGAAAAAAAAGGAGTTTCTTGTAAGGGAATTTTTTGAAAAATTGGCATATTGATACTAATTTCGGACAAATATAACGTTTCTACCCGATTGTTATTGAGGTAAGAAACGTTAATCTTTCAAATCCTTGTAATCTCGCTAAAAATCGCTACGGCAATTTGGCTTGCGTGCTTATCCACCTATCAGGAATAATGCCCCCTTCTACTGCCGAAAGATAATCTTGATAAGAGCAGGCTATCATCACAGGCTCTACCTGAATGGTAGTGTAGGGGACTTCCAGCCACCAATAGCCCGTAGAAAGTTGCTTGTAGAAGGTGAGGGTAGGGGCATTCAGACTATCGGAAAGCGGCACGATAAATTTTTGAAACTCGCCCTCACTTTTGAAATCCAACTTTTTTTTGCGATGATAAAAGCCTTCAATAAAATACCAAACCAATACTGCCAGAACCTGGGCATTGTGTCCGTGTGTATCTAATTGCGGATTGTATTCATAAAAACCAATAGAGCTTACTTTGGGGCTGATACCTGCATACCAGCAAAATTGAGCCATTTCATCAGAGCTTAGCCCAAAGGGTTGGGCATAGATGCTTGCTCCTGCATCGGCTTTGCGAATAGCAGAAATATCAATGGCTACCATATCGGCATCGCGAATAACAGGCTCTACATTCAGGATATTTTCGCGAATTTTGCCGACACCATAGACATCAAAATACATTTTTTCAAAAATATCCAAAAAACTTGCCGAACACAAATAGCCTTGATGACCTATTTGGCTGAAATTGAACAAATAATTGGGCTGGTGCGTAAGAATTTGCAAAAGATGTTTTTTATTGGGTTCATTGTCCAGTTCATCAACATCTACGGTGCAATCAATATTTACAATAGAAATGGGTTGCTCTAAGCCCTGATATGCCCAAAATTGTCCTATCATCATATCGTTGGAGCTACCTATCAGAATAGGGATTGTGTTTTCAGCAAGAAGCAATTCGCATACTACTTTAAGCCTTTGGTATGTTTCCTGCAAACTGGGGGCGGAGCGTAAATTTCCCAAATCTACCACTTTGTAAGGGACTTTACTTTTTCGGAGTTTGTAAAAGTGTTTGCGAAAAGCATCGGCGGCACCTGCTACGCCTATATTTTTTTGTGTTCCTCGCTCTTCTATCAGTCCGATAATTGCCAAATCAGCATCTTGCCAATTCGGAAACTGATGAGCGTGAATAGCAATTTGGTTGTAAATGCAGGTTACATCTTCTTTGCAATCTTGCCAAAGCTCATCATCAAGGCTATTGAAGAAAATCATCAAATCCATCATAAGCGAGAATTTTGGGGCTTGGCTTCAAATATTTAATTTTTTTTTGGCAATTCCAATTTTTATTGCTACATTTGCAACCTAATTTTTGGGAACATAAAAGCATTTGGTTATGAAAAAAGACATTCACCCCGAATATCGTGAAGTTGTTTTTTGGGATTTGAGCAGTGATTTCAAATTTCTTACACGTTCTACAATGAAATCCAAAGAAACCATCAAGTGGGAAGATGGTAAAGAATACCCTGTAATTAAGGTAGAAATCAGTTCTCATTCTCACCCTTTCTTTACAGGTAAGAAAGTATTTGTGGATACTGCGGGACGCGTAGATAAATTCAATCAAAGACTTGCTAAAAAGCAATCTCCCAAAAAATAAATTTTTTCGGTTTGTTTTGTAATGAAGGGCGAGCAAAATAGTTCGCCCTTCCTTGTTTCAATATGATTAGCAATTTGAAACCCACCTTTTCGCTATTAGGTTGGCTATTTTTGGGCTTGCTACTGCTCACATTGTTTTTAGTGAATATTAGCACAGGAGCAGTAGCGATTCCACTTTCTGAAATTCTAAAAACATTTTTTGGCTCACAAGAAAACAACGCTTGGGCGTATATTGTGCTTGCTTTTCGCTTGCCCAAGGCTCTTACAGCTATTTTGGTAGGGGTAGCTTTATCAGTGGCGGGGCTTGTTATGCAAACGTTTTTTGCCAATCCTTTGGCAAGTCCTTCGGAGTTGGGCGTTTCGGCGGGGGCAAGTTTGGGGGTGGCTTCTATTACTTTGAGTTCGGGCGTTTCTTGGTCGGCTCTGCAAAATTTGGGTATAATTGGCAATAGCCTCGTTGCAACAGTTGCCATTATAGGCTCAATGGCAATAATGGTACTTATCCTGCTTATCAGTCGTTTTACAAACAACAATACGGCACTGCTTATTATTGGTTTGATGCTGGGCAGTTTGGCAATTTCCTTGATTGGCTTATGGCAATTTTTGAGTAGCCCCGAACAAATTAGAGATTTTTTGTGGTGGTCTTTTGGCAGTTTGGCAAGTACCAATTACGAGCAAGTTTTCATTATTGCTATATCCATTGGTATTAGTTTTATTCTACTTCTTTTCCAAATACAAAAACTCAATGCTTTGCTTTTGGGTGAAATGTATGCTCAAAGTATGGGCGTCAATGTTCGCAGGCTTCGCTGGGTTCTTATTGTGTTGGTGAGTGTGCTTTCTGGTGTAACTACTGCTTTCTGCGGACCAATTGGTTTTGTGGGTTTGGCTGTGCCTCATCTTTCACGAAGTATTTTTCGGACTGCCAACCATTGGGTTTTGCTTCCTGCCTCTGCACTGCTCGGAGCAAGTGTTTTACTTTTCTGTGATATTTTAGCACAAAATCTCTTTGCAAATTTTTCTATGCCTATCAATCTGATAACCTCCTTATTAGGCTCTCCGCTTGTAATTTGGATTGTAATGAAAAGAGGGATTAGGTTCTGATTTTTTTCTGTAAAACTTTCGGCAAAAATGCCACTGCATACCAAAGCAAGATAGCCACAACCGCCGCAACCCAATAAGGTAGATGAAAATCTACATCATAAATGGCGAGCCCAAGTGTGGGACCTACAATGCGAGCAATAGCTCCAAAAGACTGATTGATACCTAATACCCGTCCTTGTTCTTGTTCGGAAACCGCTTGTGAAAGCAAAGCATTGAGAGCAGGGGTAAAACAACCACTGGATACTCCTGAAAAAATGATAGCTATAAGCTCGAAAGGTATAAACCAACGCATAGAAGCAAATAGGGGAAAACTGATACCTGCTATCACTAAGGCTATACAGCCGAAAATGAGCAAACGATATTCACCGAATTTTTTGTTTAGCTTTCCTACAAATACGCCTTGCATCAGTGCCGTAACCAGCCCCATAAACGCAAAAGCGTAACCATTTTGCTTATCACTCAAACCCGCTTGCTCTTTCCACAGGAGAGCAAGCGTAGGCTGTATCATCATAAAGGCGGCAATAAATACAAAAGAAAGCCACAGAAGCCCTTTGATGTCTTTACGACGTAGAGCCAAACGAAGGTCGCTTAATGGATTGATTTTCAATTTTTTACCGATATTCTTTTCAGAAATAGTTTCAGGTAAAAAGAAAAAAGCTATCAAAAGATTTACTCCACAAAGTAAAACAACAAACCACCCAATAGCTACAATGCCGTAGGCATCATTCAGGATACCTCCGATGCTAGGACCTATGATAAGCCCCAAGCCAAAAGCCGCTCCGATAATGCCAAAATTTTTAGTTCGTTTGCTGGGTTCGGAAATATCGGCGATATAGGCTTGTGCGGCGGCAATATTTGCCGAACCTATCCCCGCAATGATGCGTGAAGCAAACAAAAGCCAAAGCGTATGGCTATATGCAAAAACAATATAGGCAACTCCTGTAAGAGCTACACTAATCAGAATGACGGGCTTTCTGCCCATTTTATCGCTCAATGCTCCCCAAAATGGTGCAAAAATAAAGTTCATTAAAGAATACGATGCCACCAAAAAGCCTATTTGCCAAGAACTTGCCTGTAAAGCACGGGCAAAATTGGGAAGTATAGGAATGATAACCCCAAAGCCGAGTAAGTCTATGAAAATGGTTAGAAATAAAACGGAGAGGGCGTTTTTAGCGGAATAATTTTTTTCCTGCATTTTAGTTTTCAATAGGTTTCATTGTTTGGTATGCTTTTGCAATTTTTGCAAGAAAGGCTTGCAAAGAGGGTTCAGTGTCTGTATCGTTTTTTACAAGAATTTTTTCTCTATTTTCTATCCGAAACACGTGTCTTTTTTCATTGCTTTTATTGAGCAAAACATCTTTTTTCTTGGATTTTTCGTTTGAAATATTTTGTGCTTTAGCCACTTCGTACTCATCTTTTTCAAAGCTAATAGTAATTTTATCTCGGCGTCTTATGATTTTTTTTACTTTTGTTTTTACTTTTCCCCGAAAGTTTTTTTTATGTACTTTTCGTACTATCAGGGTATCTGTCATTTCTACGGCAAGCGTGGTATCATCAGCCATTTTTAGAGAAAAAATAAGCCAAGGATAAGTATAGATTTTTGTAATTACGATGGGATATGTTTTCAATGCTACTGACACAGCGAAGGCAATGAACAAAAAAATAAAGGCAAATACAAAATAGAAGCCTTCGCCAGGTTCAATGCTCATCACCCAAAAAAATGCTATAATATTTACAATAATTAGCCCTAACCATATCTTGCTCCAAGAAAATACTTTTTTAGGTGGGGTACGAGTATTTGATGTCAAAAATTTTTTATTTTCTGAGGAAGCAAGCTCCATTGTCAGTGTCAGAAGGCTTTGCTCTTCACTTTCGCGAGCAAGTATTTTGAGCAATGGCACAAAGAAGGTTCGTAAGCGATTGCTTAAATCAAATTTTTTCAATATCCAATAGGGAAGCAAGTGTAGGAGTAGAAAAAGAAGCACTACTCGCCATAATATATCCAGCAAAGCGGTATTTTCTACTCCTATAATTATTACCATTGCAAAAAAACTGAGCACTACTCCTATCCATACGTGCATAATAAACACTTTTCGGCTATTATCAGCGTGTTTATCAAATTCGGCAAGTTGTTCAAAGAGCCTAAGCCATTCGCTAATGGTTCTTTTTCCCTCAATTTTACGTTTGAAAAGCAGAGAGGTCTGCTCACTTGTAAGGCGTAAAAATAAAATAAGCATTTTTGCTACGGAAAGCAGTGAGTATTTCACCGCTCCCTTCTGATTTTGCGTACTATTCAATTTGGTTTTAGTTTGGCTCATCTTGCGAAGTTTGATTACTTTCTTCCATTCCTATATCAGAACTTTCTGCAATAGCTTTTTTGGGCAAAGGGGGCAAATTTTGTACCCATTCGGCAAGTATGGTGGCGGGCTTTTCGTGCTGCATAAAACTTTCACCTATCAAAAAACCTTCATATCCAAACTCTCTTAGCATTACAATATCTTCCACTTTTTCAATGCCGCTTTCAGCGATTTTGAGAAACTCCGAAGGAATTTTATCTGCCAAATTTTTAGCAATTTCCAAGTTGGTTCGGAAAGTTCGCAAATCTCGGTTATTTACGCCAATAATATCTACCGTAGGCACAAGGGCTTTCTGCAATTCTTGTTCGTTATGAACCTCGCAAATAACTTCCATACCCAATTCTTGTGCAAATTGTGAGAGTTCTCGGATTTGTCCTTCGGTGAGGATAGCGGCAATTAGTAAAATAACATCAGCACCTGCTCCTTTGGCTTCAGTAATTTGGTAAGTAGTGAGAATGAAGTCTTTTTGCAAAATAGGCACTTCCAGACCTGCTCGGGCGATTTGCAAATCTTGTACCGAGCCACCAAAAAATTTTTTATCAGTCAGAATAGAAAGTCCGCTTGCTCCTGCCTGTGCATACCCACGTGTAGTTTCTACTACCCCCGCTTTATTATTGATAATGCCTTTGGAAGGTGATTGCCGTTTGAATTCTGCTATAATTTGAGAGGCATTTTCTTTGCGTAAAAATTCTTTCAAAGAAAAACATTTACGCACATATTCAGGTGTATTTTCCCATTTGCTTTCGGGGTAATGCGTCATTCGCAAGGAAATTTCAGTGCGTTTGAAAACAACGATTTGTTCTAAAATATTGAGCATAAAACCTTTTTTAGAGCAAGTTGCAAATTTTATTCAAAAAAACAAAATATTTGAACTGATGAAATGGAAATTTTTAATCTCTCAAAGAGTTTTTGAAAATTGGATTTTTTTGAGTAGGTTTGCATAAAAACAAGATTTTTATGCGAGTATATTTGGACAACGCCGCTACCACTCCTTTGGATAAAGCCGTTATTGAAGCAATGCTCCCTTTCCTAACCGAAAACTTTGGCAATCCCTCTTCTACGCATTGGCACGGCAGGCAAGTAAGAGCTGAAATTGAAAAAGCCCGAAAAACCATTGCCGAGCTATTGCATGCAAGTCCTTCGGAAATTTTTTTTACTTCGGGTGGCACAGAAGCTGATAATTGTGTTTTATGGGGAGCAGTAGAAACAATGAAAATAGAACATCTCATCTCTTCTCCGATTGAACATCACGCTGTTTCGCATACATTAGAAGAAATCAGCCGTAGCAAACATTTGCCTCTGCACTATGTAGATTTAGATGAAAAAGGGAATGTTCATTTGGCTTCTTTGGAAAATTTATTACAAAAATATCCGAATGCTTTGGTTTCGCTGATGCACGGCAACAATGAAATTGGCAATCTTTTGCCCCTGCAAGAAGTAGCCGAAATGTGTAAGCACTACAAAGCCTACTTTCATTCCGATACCGTGCAAACAATGGGTCATTATCCTCATCATCTCAAAGAAACACCTTTGGACTATTTGGTAGGTGCCGCTCACAAATTCCATGGACCCAAAGGCGTTGGTTTTATGTTTATTCGTCAAAAATCTAAAATTCACGCATACATTACAGGCGGTTCGCAAGAAAGAAATATGCGTGGCGGCACTGAAAACGTGGCGGGCATCATTGGGCTTGCCAAAGCTCTTGAACTTGCCTATCAGGATATGCCTGCTCATCAGAATTACATCAAAGCCTTAAAGCAAAGAATGATAAAAGGCTTGCAAGAAGCAATAGAGGATATTCAATTTAATGGAATGAGCGGAGATATAGAAAAAAGTCTTTACACGGTTTTGAATGTTAGCTTTCCTGCTTCGGAAATAGGGGCAATGATGCTTTTTAATTTGGATATTGCGGGCATTTCGGCATCGGGGGGGAGTGCTTGCTCTTCGGGTTCAGAAAGCCGCTCACACGTTTTACAGGCTCTTAATACTCCACCTGAACGTCCTGCGGTGCGTTTTTCTTTTAGCCGTATGAATACCCAAGCAGATATTGATTTTGCTCTACAAAAAATTGCTGAAATTTATCAAAGCAAAACGGCTTGATGTTCCACGTGGAACATTGGGAAAATATAGCGAGCTAAATTGATTTTTTGAAAAGCTAAAAACAATTTCCTCAATCTAAAAATCACTTTAATCTTGGCAAAAAAATATGTTCCACGTGGAACATTAAAAAAGCAACTCTTATCAGAGTTGCTTTTTGATTTTTATACTTTTTCAGCTAACCTACTCATTACTTCGGTTTGCTTGCGAATAGATTCTACGTGAATGAGCTTGTAAATTTCTTGAATAAGCTCTTTGTTGAGTTTCATTTTTTCTGCCCATTGGGGGCGAGTACGGAATATTTCGTCCCATCGTTCTATCTGAAAAATGCTGATATTGTTTTCTCTTTTGTACTCACCTATTTGCTCTACCAAGTACATACGAGTAGCCAAAATTTCTACGAGTTCTCTGTCTAGTTCATCAATTTGCTTGCGTAGCTCATCAAGGCGATTGTTGAACTCAATATCGTCCGTTTTTTGCTTTCTAAAATTGAAAGAATGAATCATTTCTTCCAATTCGCTGGGGGTTACTTGTTGTTTAGCATCACTCCAAGCCTTGTCGGGGGTGATGTGCGTTTCTATCATTAAGCCATCGTAGTTTAAATCAAGAGCTTTTTGGGCTACTTTGGCAACCATTTTTCTATCGCCTGTGATGTGGCTGGGGTCGCAAATCAGCGGTAAATGAGGGAAAATTCTTTTGAGTTCCAAAGGAATTTGCCAGTTGGGCGGATTGCGATATTTGCTTTCTTGCAAAGAAGAAAAGCCTCTATGAATTGCCGCTATTTTACGAACTCCTGCTTTATGAATACGCTCAATCGCTCCAATCCATAGAGCCAAATCAGGATTGACGGGGTTTTTTATCATTACAGGAACATCTATGCCCTGCAAGGCATCTGCCAAATCTTGTACATTGAAAGGATTGACCGTAGTTCTTGCTCCAATCCAGAGAATATCTACACCATACTTTAAGGCAAGCTCTATATGTTGAGGTGTTGCAACTTCAATGGCAAAAGGCAAATCTACGAGTTTCTTGACGGTTTGCACCCAAGGCAAAGCTATTTCGCCGTGTCCTTCAAAATTACCCGGTCTTGTGCGAGGCTTCCAAATACCTGCACGCAAGGCACTCACGCCTAAATCTTTTAGTTGCAGACAAGTTGCAACGAGTTGCTCTTCGGTTTCAGCACTGCAAGGTCCTGCAATGATAGCAGCTTCTTGGTGAGGAAGCCATACGGAAAGTGGTAATATATCCAATTCAAATTCCATACATCTATGGTCTAAATTTTCGCAAAAAAATATCTTACTCTATAACTTTTGGAACACGGAAATAGTTTGCATCACGTTTAGGTGCATTGAGTAGTGCCTTTTCGTGATCAAGAGAGGGCATTGGCTCATCTTCTCTGAAAATGTTGATTTCAGTAGAAATATGTGTAAGAGGTTCTACGTGGTTGGTATCAATTTCATTGAGTTTTTCCATCCAAGTGAGAATTTTACTCAGTTCGTTCATCATAGTTTCTTCGCGGCTATGCTCAATTTCTAAGCGAGCGAGGTGTGCAATGTTGGATAAAATTTCCTGATTTATCTTCATATTTTTTCACGTTTAAGGAACAAACCTAACAATCTTTTCCCACAAATCCAAAGGGTAAAATGAGAAATTAAGCCTATGGTTGCTTGAAATTTGCCAATACTGAAACTCTTTTTAATCTTATTGCACTTTCTTTCTTAAAGCATTGGCGATAATTTTGGCTTGCCAAGTTTTAGGAAAAATCCAACGAAGGTAGCTGTATAGTTTTACTTGCCATTTGGGAACAACAAATTTTCGCTGGTTTATCATTGCCTTTACGGCTACTTTGGCGATAAACTCGGGGCTTGCGGTTAGTATTCTGCCCAATTTACCCATTTGCTCTACTCTTTCCAAAACTTCGGGATTGGTGGTTATACCACCTGGGCATACAACAGTTACACTGATATTTTTATCCTTTAACTCTTCACGCAAAGCAAAGGATAATTCTATAACATAGTGTTTGGAAGCTGAATAAGCGGCTTTGTAGGGCATTGTGAAAAGACCTGCCATACTGGCAACATTCAGAATGTAAGCGGGGCTATTTTCGGCAAGTGTAGGAATAAATAGCCTTGTCAGTTGCGTAATAGCCACCGTATTGATTTTTAATAATTTGTCCAAGAATGTTGTAGAAAGTCGCTCAAACTTATCCGTATAACCTATGCCTGCATTGTTGATGAGGTATTTTACTTTGAAATTATTGCTTTGCACAAATTCAAAAACCTTTTCAGGAGCATTGGGCTCGGTAAGGTCAATTCCTAAGGTTTGTACTTCTACTTGGTAAGTATTTTGCAAGTAATGAGCTGTTTCCGTTAATATTTTTTCAGGTAGGGCTACTAAAATGATAGGAATCTTTCTTTGAGCCAAATTTTCTGCAATAGCTTTTCCTAATCCCTGACTGCCACCAGTAATAAGGGCAAATTCTGAATTAACATTCATTATGGCGAAGTTTTCTGCAAATAAACGAAAATTTATTTGCGAAAAAAAAGACCTATAAGATTTCAATGATACTCTTATAGGTCTTGGAGCTATTTGCGAAGTTTTCTAAAATCTACCTACAATCATCTGACTTATCAAAAATCCGTACAAAATAACCAGCACAAGCCAATAGGAATTTTTGACGTATTTGAAGGGAGCAATCAGCCCACCAACGCCTACAATACTTCCTATGATTGCACTAATCCACAAGGGTTGTTGCATTTGTAAAAACACAAAGGCAATCATCAAGCCCAGTACAGGACCTACCATAAAACGCTTCGCCCAACGAATAAATAGCTTTTGGCGTTTGTAGAACCTTTCAAGGCTTTCAGCATTTGCCAAGCTATTTTCGGGGGCTACCAGCCACACACCATTGACCAAAAAGAGCTTTTTTTCTGTGTTTTTCATTTCGCATAAAATCAGTTAATTGGTGAAACCATCATTTTTTTGTTAAAGCAGAGTACAAAAATAATTAACATTAAATTAACATACAAATTTCTTGCCAAAAATTTTTTGGAAAAACGTAATTTTGTCAAAATTTTATACAATGCAATATTTACTTTTTCCTTTGGCGGTGCTATATGGCTGGATTACAGATTTGCGAAATTGGCTTTATGATACAGGTAGGCTCAAATCCATTCAGTTTGATTTACCTACTATTGGTGTAGGAAATTTGAGGGTAGGTGGTACAGGTAAAACACCTTTTATTGAGTATCTGATACATCTCTTTTCATCAGAATATCAAATTGCCACATTAAGCAGGGGCTACGGCAGAAAAACCAAAGGATTTCGCTTGGCTACCCCTCAAAGTTCTGCCCAAGAAATAGGAGATGAACCTTTGCAATTGTACGCCAAATTTGGGAATAAAATCAAGGTTTGTGTGGGCGAAGAGAGAATTTTAGCAATACCCGAACTCTTGGCTTTACACCCCGAAACGCAAATGATTTTGCTTGATGATGTCTTTCAACACCGAAGCGTAAAACCTCACATTCAAATTTTACTTACCGACTACAAAAATTTGTTCTATCAAGACTGCCTTCTCCCTGTGGGTAGGCTTCGCGAGAGCCGCAAACAAGCCCGCAGAGCCGATTTGATTATCGTAACCAAATGCCCACAACAAGTTTCAAAAACAGAAAAGGAAAATATCAGGCGAAATATACAAAAATATGCCCCTGCTTGCAGGGTGCTTTTTACACATTTTAGGTATGGAAAACCCCGCAACATTTTTAACCAAAGCGAAACCCTTTTATCAAAGGTAGCCTTGATTTCAGGAATAGCCCAGCCTCATTATTTTGAAAGAGATATGCAGGGGCAGTTCAATGTACAAAAACATTTCGTTTTTCCTGACCATTATTTTTTCAGTAAGCAAGATATAGCCATTTTTAGTGAGTTTTTGGAGCAAAACCCTGATACCTTTCTTCTTTGCACCGAAAAAGATGCTGTAAAACTGCAAAAAATGAATTTTGCGGAGAAATATAAAAATCGTGTTTTTTGTATAGGTTTGGAAGTCGTTTTTTTGGATAAAGAGGATAGCGGTTTTTTCAAAAATTTTATGCAAGAACGCCTGAAATCTTTTCAGGAAAAAGTGAGCTAAAAATCTTGGAAATCAAAAGATTTTTGCTAAATTTGGTATCAAATTTGAAGGTGTTTTTTCTAAATACACCTATTTATGCTAAAAACTTTACTAATAGCTTCGTTTTTTTGGGGAGTATCTCATTGTTTTGGGCAGTTTTCGTCTATTGCTGTGCAAAGTCTTGAAGGAGAGCCGTTTATGATGTATGTCAATGGAAATCTTGTCAATGCTACTCCTTCTTTATATGCTCGTGCCGATAATCTTTGGGACGGATTCTATTGGATAAAAATAGTTATCAATCCCCAAACAGAGCCTATTGTTTTGGAGAAAAAAATACCTTTGCTTGGCTTGAACAATCTTTCTTTTGTGCTTCGTAAAAAACGAGGCAAATACAGGTTAAGTCTGCAAGGTTTGAATGACTTTACGGGAATTTTTCGTTTTCCCGAGCCAATTTTTCGCAACCCTTTTCCGACATTTCCTAATCCACGCAGGGAAGAACCAAGCGAGGAGCCAGAATATCCTACACAGAAACCTAATCCTGAGCCACAAACCCAGCCTGAAGCCAATAAATCTGAACAACCTATGCCCACTGACCGTTATGCTATGCGTGTTCTGGATAGCGAATTTGAGGAGATTAAACGCAATATGAAAGAAGAACCCAATGATGAGGAGAAATTGCGAATCGCTAAATTTTCAATGAAAAACACAGGATATTTCTCTTCCGAGCAAATAGCTGAAATGGTAAGTCTTATTGGTTTTGAAAAAGAACGTCTGGAACTCGCTAAGTTTGCTTACGATTATGTGTATGACCGCTACCAATATTACACCAAAGTATCTCGCAGTCTGAAAACTAACGAAGCTCGTAAAGAACTTTTTGAGTTTTTAGAAAAAAAATAAAAAAAGCAGTGTTATTTCAATAAAAAGCCTCGTAAGTTCGTTTCTTATGGGGTTTCATTTTTATTTTCTTTCAAAACGACAAAAAAATGACTATCAACCCTGAAATTGTTCAAAATTTGGCAAAAGCTCATTTTGCTGATATACAAAAACATCGTAGGCATTTACACGCCCACCCCGAACTTTCTTTTCAGGAGTATAAAACTGCAGAATACATTGCAGAGCATTTGAAAAATTATGATATTGAGTTCAAGGCTGGGGTAGCGGGTACAGGGATTGTAGCTACTATTCAAGGGAAAAATCCTCATAATAAAACAATAGCTTTGCGTGCCGATATTGATGCTCTGCCCATTGTAGAGGAAAATGATGTTCCCTACAAATCTCAAAATGAAGGAGTAATGCACGCCTGCGGACACGATGTGCATACGGCTTCGCTTTTGGGTTGTGCCAAAATTTTACAAGAACTTAAAGATCATTTTGAAGGAACCGTTAGGCTTATCTTTCAACCCGGTGAGGAAAGAATACCCGGAGGAGCATCGCTTATGATACAAGAAGGCGTTTTAGAAAACCCTAAACCCCAATCAATTTTCGGACAACACGTAATGCCTCTTTTGCCTGTGGGTAAGGTAGGGTTTCGGGAAGGTATGTATATGGCAAGTGCCGATGAACTTTATGTAAAAGTTATTGGAAAAGGCGGGCACGCCGCTATGCCTGAAAATTGCGTAGATGCAGTTCTGATAGCCTCACATATCATTGTAGCTTTACAACAAATTGTTAGTCGCAATGCCCCTCCCAAAATTCCTTCGGTGCTTTCTTTTGGAAAAGTAATTGCGAATGGAGCAACGAATATTTTGCCTAATGAAGTGTATTTAGAAGGCACTTTCCGAACTTTTGATGAAACTTGGCGAAATACGGCTCACGAAAAAATGGTAAAAATGGCTCAAAGCATAGCTGAAGCAATGGGTGGCAGGTGTGAATTTGAAGTAAGGCGTGGCTATCCTTTTCTGAAAAATAACCCTTTGCTTACGCAAAAAGCGAAATCTTGGGCAGAGATGTATTTAGGAAAAGAAAATGTAGTAGATTTAGATATTTGGCTTGCGGCAGAAGATTTTGCTTACTATTCGCAAATAGCTGATGCCTGTTTCTATCGTTTGGGTACTCGCAATGAAGCAAAAGGCATTGTTTCGGGCGTACATACACCTACTTTTGATATTGACGAGCAAGCCCTTGAAATAGGTGCAGGGCTTATGGCTTGGATTGCTTTGCAGAGTTTAGAAAAAAGCCTGTAAGAAATTGTTTCTTACAGGCTTTTTTAGCAGATTTTTAATCGGGTTTATCGGTAAAAAATTTATTGTTGGTTGTAATTTGGTTATCGCCGTCTAAACTATACCGAGAAATTTCTTTATCTGAAAGTTTTACTTCTTCTAGCTGAATCCCTCTACGTTTGAATGCAGGCACATCACTTTTGTATTTGATATCTTCGGAGGAATTCTCATAGTTATTGCTCAAAGATTTAAGAATTTCTAATCGTTTTTTTGCAGATTCTTCTTCTTTGCGTTTCAGCTCTTGTTTAGCTTTTTCTTCTTCTAATTTTTTCAAATCTTGGGCTGTTTTTTCGGGTGCTTTTTCCTCCAAGTTATACACAATTTTTTCGGGTATGCTTTCTGCAATAGGTTTTTCAATGCTTACGTTTTCTATTTGAGGGCTAATTTCAAATACTACTTCTTTTTCTTTTTTCTCTATTTTCTCTTCGTTTTGGTCTTGTGTCTTTTTAGGGTGAATGGTAGGAATAGAGCTAATTTTTTCATCAGGTTCTACCAATTCTTGCACTTTTTTGGAGCCTGTTTCTAAATCGTGTATGATTTTGGTATCATTTGTTTTTTTTTCATAAGGACTATCAACTTCTCCTACAAAACCTGTGGCGATAACCGTTACACGAACAGCCTCTCCAAGGGTAGGGTCTATGCCTTGCCCCCAGATTACATTATCAGCTTCTCCACCTATTTTTTCGGTAATATAGTCCATTACGGTCGTAAATTCATCTAATCGCAGTTCTGCCTTGTCGGAGGACATTACGGAAACAAGCATTTTTTTTGCTCCACGTATATCACGATTATTAAGTAATGGTGAATTGAGGGCTTCTTCTACTGCTTTGGAAGCTCTATCTTCCCCTTCGGCTTTGGCAGAACCCATTACGGCAGTACCCGAGTTGGTCATTATGGTTTTTACATCTTCAAAATCCACATTTACATAACCGGGAACCGTGATAAGCTCAGCGATACTTTTGGCGGCAGTGAGCAAGATATTATCTGCTTGTGCAAATGCATTGGACATAGAGAGATTGCCATAGACTTCTCTCAATTTATCATTTGAAATAATAATGAGTGTATCGCAATACTTGCGTAATTCATCTATTCCTTGTTTGGCTTGTTCAATTTTCTTTTTACCTTCAAAACTGAAAGGAGCAGTAACAATACCTACGGTCAGAATACCCAAATCGCGTGAAATTTGGGCAATGACAGGAGCGGCACCCGTACCCGTACCACCACCCATACCCGCTGTTACAAACACCATTTTCGTATGATTGGCAAGCAATTCTCTGATATCCTCTCTACTTTCCAAAGCCGCTTCTCTACCTTTTTCGGGATTGGCTCCTGCACCCAAACCTTCAGTAAGATTGATCCCTATCTGTAATTTAGTAGGCACAGGGCTGGCATTAAGAGCCTGAGCATCTGTATTGCATACTACAAACTCTACATCTTTAATGCCTCTATTAAACATATGATTGACCGCATTGCTACCACCACCGCCCACGCCAATTACTTTGATAATAGACTTGCCTTGAAAATTTTGTTTGACAAATGTATAAGACATATAAAGTAAGTATTTCGGTTTAAGAGCTGTTTGCTTGCTTTGAGAAAAAGATACTTTTCCAAACTCAAAGTAAAAGAAATGTTTTGAGAAAACAAAATTTTTTGGTGTTTTTATTTTCGTGCAAGATATTTCTTTGGAATGAAACTTTTTATACCGAAATAAAATTGATTTTGAAAGTTCTTGTTTTCTGCAAATCTTTGAAAATCAGGTTTATATTAGCTTTGCTTTTTTTATGAGGTTAAAATCTTCTAAAAGCTAAATGGTGGCAGAAGCAAAAAAGTTAAGGGCAGGTTTTTTACCTGCCCTTGAACCCAAGTGAAATGTGATGTAATTCGGTATTTCGGATATATGAGGGAATACTTACTTTATCAATTTCACATTCACGGCGATTAAGCCTTTCTTGCCCTGTTCTACTTCAAAGGTTACCTCGTCATCTTGTTGGATTTCGTCGATAAGCCCTGAAACGTGAACAAATACATCTTGCTGAGTTTCAGCACTTTTAATGAAACCGAAACCTTTGGTTTCATTAAAAAATTTTACTTTTCCTTTTTGCATTGTAATTTGAAATAAAAATGTTTATGCACAAAGGTACGCCGAATAATTGGCAAAACCAAAGAATTTGGGTTTTTATTTCAAATTTTTTAGCAATGCTTCAATAGGGTTGCCTACACAACCATTGGGCTGAAGCAAATTGAGCATTGCGGCAAGTGTAGGGGCAATATCAGCAATATGAGTACGTTGGGAAGTTTCGCCTTTGGGTGTTTTCCAGCCAAACCAAAGCAAAGGCACTTGGGTATCGTAATTGTAAAAAGTGCCGTGAGTTGTGCCTCCTTTGTTAAAACCATAATACCAAGCAGGTTTGAGCAGTATCATTATCTCGCCACAACGTTTGGGGTGATAGATATTTTTCACCATTGAAGCATAATAGTCGGGCAAGGCTTGTTCTATTTCATTATCCCACAAATTAACAACATTATACACTTCGGGCTGGCGAAGTAAGGTTTTTCGTACTACTTCGTAAATTTCTTTTACACTTACCTTTTTTTGTTCCAAAAGGCTATGATTGAGATATAATTGCTGGTTTTCGGTGTATAAAATCCATTTCCCTTGTCCGAATTTTTTTTCTATGGATTCTTGCAAAATTTGCAAATGATTGCTACCAGAGGCAGAGCCTGCGGGGATTTTGTTTTTTTGTGAAAAGCCTGCTACATCGGCTACGCCGTGGTCGGCGGTAAGAAATAGTAAGTAATTATCTTTACCAAATTCTTTATCAAGAAATGCCAAAATATCGCCAATTTCTTGGTCTAAACGTACATACATATCCTGATTTTCAAGGGAAAAAGGACCAAAACTATGCCCTGCAATATCGGTAGAAGAGAAGCTAATGCAAAGAAAATCTGTTTCTGAACCTTTGCCGAGTTTTTCGTTTCGGATAGCCTCCAAAGCAAATTCTTTGGTAAGCGTATTGCCCCAAGGAGAGCTGGCAAGTAGGCTAAAAGAATTGATTTGATGCGGGAAAACAGCATTTTTTTCTCCTTCCAAAGGTCTTTCATAGGACTGGTTATCTTCCTCAGCATTTTTGTAATTGCTTGGGGCTTGTAGAGTTTGCCAAGTTTGCAGTAGTTGTTTGGCTCTGCCCGACTGATTAAACTTTTTTACCCATTCGGGCAAATCTTGCATATAGTAATTACTGCTTATCCAGTTGCCTGTTTGGCTTTCGTACCAATAGGCGGCATTGGCGGTGTGTCCTGCGGGCAGAATAGCCCCTCGGTCTTTAATGGCTACACCAATCACTTTGGAACGAAATTGTGTGGCAAGTCGCAGTTGGTCGGTGATAGTGCTTGTAAGCATATTGCGAGGCGACATCTTGCCCGCAGAGCCATTTGTTCCAACCCCCTGCACAAGGCTATCTTCTACTACATACGTGAGCTTTCCTGAAAGTTCGTACCACTCATTGCCTACAATGCCATTGATAGCAGGAATAGAACCCGTGTAAATGGCGGCGTGTCCGGGTCCTGTATAAGTTGTAGCATAATGATAATGATTGTTTTTACAATGGAAACCCTCTTTCAATAGTCTTTTGAAGCCTCTTTCCGAGTAGCTATCGTAATAGCGATAGAGGAAATCATAACGCATTTGGTCAATAACAATACCTACTACCAATTTGGGTTTAGCAGGAACTTGAATTTTCTGTGAAAAACTTACTTGAAAACTTACAAGTAAAATGGCAAAAACAAAAACTTTTTTCATAAAGCAAAGGGGTTGAAGGGGTTGTTTTGCAATAAAAAAAGGCAGAACATTCTGCCTTTTGGGTTGGGTTTATCTACCAAAAAATTGTTGTTTGAGTTGGTCATCAAGCGTATCAGCCCACCATTCCAAATCGGCGATGCAAGTAGAAACTTCGTCATAATCAATGCCTTGAATATCACGCTCATAAGTCGCATACACGGTATCGGAGCCGGGCATAATGGTAAGTTTTACGCCGAGCTTAGAGTCGTTGAGCTCTAGTAAGTGGCGATAAAAACGAAGTTCTTCGTGTTTAGGCACTTGCATCAAAGGGGAAAAAATACGCAAGAAATGCCTTTGCGTGCCATCTTTCATTGGAATAGCTTGAATGAACACTTCAATTTTAGCAGAGCCAATTGTCCAGTACCAGGCTCTACGTTCGGGGTTGTAAGTACCCTCTTTGGTCAGACCTACCGATACCACGTAACGGTCAATCATTGCTTCTACTTGCTCGCGAGTAGTCATAATTGCGGTTTTTGGGTGAAAGAAAAATTAAACAGATTGTTACAAATCTAAATTTTTCTTACATTCTTTCAAAAATTTTGATAAAAATATTTTTCAAAGTAAGCCTGCACGCTTCAAAAGGGCTTTGGGGCTGGGTTCTTGCCCACGAAAACGCTTGTAAATTTCCATTGGTGGTTCGCTTCCACCTTTGGAAAGCATTTCTTTGAAACGATTAGCGGCTTCTTTATTGAAAATTCCTTTTTGCTCAAAGAGTTCAAAAGCATCGGCATCTAATACTTCAGCCCATTTGTAGCTATAATATCCCGCCGAATAGCCACCTGCAAAAATATGATTGAAGGCAGAGCTTGTACTAATTCCCTCTACGGCAGGAAATAAGTCCGTTTTACTGATAGCTTGCTTTTCAAAAGCCAATATATCTTTGATTTCGCCATTATCTTTGCCGTGCCAAGCCATATCCAGCATAGCAAAAGAAAGCTGTCGCATTGTAGCATATCCTTCCATAAAATTGGCGGCTTCTCGCAATTTTTTTACCATTGAGGTAGGAATTACCTCGCCTGTTTGGTAGTGCTTGGCAAAAGTTGCAAGCACTTCGGGTTCTTGTATCCAGTTTTCAAAAACTTGGGAGGGTAGCTCTACAAAATCCCAAGCCACATTTGTTCCTGAAAGGCTTTGGTAAGTAGTATTGGCAAGTATTCCGTGCAAGCAATGTCCAAATTCGTGAAAAAGGGTAGTTGCTTCCTGAAACGTAAGCAGGGAAGGTTTGGTATCGGTAGGGCGAGTAAAATTGCAGGTAAGCGAAACGTGGGGGCGAATGTTTTTCCCTTTGAAAATCTTTTGCTCTCGGTAGCTGGTCATCCAAGCACCGCTACGTTTGCCTTCGCGTGGAAAAAAGTCGGTATAGAGAATAGCAAGAAAATTGCCGTTTTCGTCATATACTTCATAGGTTTTTACTTCCGAATGGAATACAGGGATATTTTTTACTTCTTTGAATGTAAGTCCGAACAACTTGCCAGCTGTATTGAAAGCCCCCTGCAATACATTTTCCAGCTTGAAATAAGGTTTCAGAGCTTCATCATCAATGTTGAACTTTTCTTTTTTGAGTTTTTCTGCATAATAGGCATAATCCCAACGTTGCAGGCGATTTTCGGGAAAACCTTGCTTCTTGGCATATTCTAGTAGCTCTTGCATTTGCTTTTCGGCAACAGGTTTGGCGTAGGTGTAGAGTTCTTCTAAGAATTTATTGACATTTTCAGGGCTTTGAGCCATTCGCTCTTCCAATACAAAATGAGCGTGAGAGGCGTATCCTAAAAGTTTGGCTCTTTGGTGGCGAAGGCTCACAATTTCACGCATTACCGAGCTATTGTTGTTCTGATTGTTCTTGAAGGCTCTTGTGTTGTAAGCCATAAAAAGTTTTTGTCGTAAATCTCTACGAGCCGAATAGGTCATAAAAGGAGTATAGCTGGGTGCTTGTAGGGTAAATACCCAACCTTCTTTGTTTCGTTTTTTGGCATTGGCTTTGGCGGCTTCGCGTACAAATTCGGGTAAGCCTTCCAAATCTTTTTCATCAGTAATTTGCAAAAGAAATTCGTTGGTATCGTTCAAAACATTTTCGCCAAACTGCAAGGTAAGCTCTGAAAGGCGTTTGTCTATATCTCGTAGAAGTTGCTTTTGGCTTGGGTTCAGGTTGGCACCATTTCGTACAAAGCGTTTGTAAGTTTTTTCCAAAAGCATCTGACTTTCTTTATCCAAATTGAGCTGATTACGCTTTTCATAAACGGCTTTGATACGCCAAAAGAGTTTTTCGTTCAGTAAAATATCATTTTGGTATTCAGAAAGCATTGGAGAAACTTCTTTGGCGACTTTTTGCAACTCAGGGGAGGTTTCTGCCGAGTTGAGGTTGAATAAAATGGTAGAAACCCTGTTCACCAGCTCACCTGCATTATCCAGAGCTACAATGGTGTTTTCAAAAGTAGCAGGTGCAGAATTGCTTGCTATGGCTTCAATTTCTTTTTTCCCTTCCTGAATAGCTTGCTCCAAAGCGGGTTTGAAATGTTCAGTCTTGATTTTATCAAAAGGAACTACTTGATGTGGAGTGTTCCATTCTTCTAAAAGCGGATTGTTCATAATTTTTGCGTTTTGAGAATACAACGAAAAACCTGAAAAAATAAGCGGTAGGAATAAAAACTTTTTTAGCATAAGCATTGCGTTTTTGAACCATACAAAAGGAAGCCTAAAAATAAAAAAAATTATCCACTTTACAGTGTAAATTGTTTTTTAGGAGCGAGTAAAAGTTTCTCACGCTTTTGAGGAAAGAGATTTAGGGATAAAAACTTTCTTGAATCAATTGTATTCGGGCATAATATCAAAACTCAAAATAAAATCTTTTAGCTAAAATAAAGTCTTTGAAGATTTTTTTCATTTCCAGTTGATAAAATTTAATAATTTTTTCATATCTTTCTCTGAAATTTTTTTTAGTGTTTTTACGTAGAAAACAATAGAAGTTCTTGCTTCTGTAATTTTTTGTTTAATCTTTAAATTTTAGTTTTATGTTGTACAAAACCCAAACCTGCAAAGAAAGCCGAGTCGCTCTTTTAGAGAGGCGTACTTGGGGGTGGAGGCTTTTAGCCTATGCTCTTTTATTTTCCCTTGCCTCTTGCAAGTCTTGCAAGAAAACCGTTGACCCCTTACCCCCTGAAACCCAAGAAGGTAAAAACACTTTTGGCTGCCTGATTGATGGCAAACCTTACATACCTGATGGCAGCGGAGGTTTTGGTGGAGCTGAGCCTGTTACTGGTGGGTATTTGACAAACTATTGTAATGGCAGAGAATTGCATGTATGGATTAGAACTTACAGAAAGGATGGTTGGGATTTTAGTATTTATTTAGAAAATGTTGGTAATAAAACAGGTAAGTATCCTCTGAAATACACAACACCTGGTGCTCCTACGGTTTTATGTCCACCTAATCACGCTATTTTCTACAAATACATTAGCCCTTCGGAAACTGCTGTATATGCAACCGACAGCGAATATACAGGCGAGGTAACTATCACGCGTGCCGATACGGTAAATAAAATTGTTTCAGGCACTTTCTTTTTCAAGGCTCGCAGACCAGCCACTGGCGAAATCATTGAAATTACCAATGGTCGCTTTGATGTACAAAATCAATAAACATTCAAAATCTAAAACTTAAAAATTTATGAAACGATATCTCATTTTCATTTTTTGGCTTTTGTGTTTAAGCTCACAAGCACAGGTCAATCAAGCTCAAATAGATGCTATCATTCCTAAAGAAAAAGTAAAAACAGGCATACTCTACAATCGTGTAATGCCTTTTGCAGGTTTGCAAACATTCGGGCAAAATGGTAGAAAAGATACTTCTCATTACGAGCATTTTATACAAGCGTATTATGAGTTGTATCAGGCTTCTTACAACAACAAAGAAATGCTTAGGTTGGAGCAAATCCGTAACTGGATACGCTACAAATCAGAAAGAAATATGCTTCTTTTGGGGCTGATTCATTATAATTTCAATTATTCCGAAGACTTATCTTTGGATAAAATAAGTCAGGAAGGTTTTACCCCCCCCCATTCTAATAATCTGAAAATCAGAGATTTAACTACTTTTGTTGTAGCACCTCTTTCTAAAACTCCTCTACAAGCAGGTAAACCCATAACAGTAGAGTTACACGAAAAATTAATTTTCAGCAATACTACTTCTTCAATAGTTTATATACAACGTGAGTTGCAAGATTAAAAATTTGATTATCAAGTTTTTATTTTTAATAACTTAAACCATCCCTTATTCCCCTTGAAAAGGATGGGAGATAATTATACCTAAAATTTTGATTTTCAAGCGTATAGCTCGCAACTCCTTTGGAGAAGGGCTGGGGGCGAGGTTAAAAAACACAATATTGCAAAAACTATCAAATTTCTTAACAAATTGTATTTCAAATACTTTGTACTTATCATTTACGCTGGTATGTTTAAGGCTTGCTATTCATAATTTCTTCAATCTCTTCGGCTTCAATAGGGATGCTTTCCATTAGGTCAATGTTGCCGTCTTCGGTAATGAGAATATCGTTTTCCAAACGAATACCGATACCTTCTTCGGGAATATAAATACCCGGCTCGCAAGTGAAAACCATACCTGCATCAAAAATACGATACTTACTGCCTACATCGTGTACATCTAAACCCAAAAAATGCGAAGTGCCGTGCATAAAATACTTTTTGTAGAGTGGGTGTTCGGGGTCTTGCGATTCTACTTCGTGTTTTTTGAGTAAGCCCAAACCTATGAGTTCGCTTTCCATCATTTTTCCTACTTCTTTGTGATATTTTTCCAAATTATTGCCCTTTACAAGCATAACTCTTGCCCCACGCATTACACGTAAAACTGCGTCATAGACTTCTCTTTGGCGGGGTGTAAAACGCCCATTTACGGGTACGGTACGAGTGAGGTCTGAGGCATAATTGGCGTATTCGGCGGCTACATCAAGCAAAACCAAGTCGCCGTCTTGGCATTGTTGGTTATTGGCGTTGTAGTGCAAAACGCAAGCATTTTTACCTGAGGCAATAATAGGCTGATAAGCAAAGCCACGTGAGCGATTTCGTATAAATTCGTGTATCAATTCGGCTTCAATTTCATATTCCCACACACCGGGCTTGATGAAATTGAGTATTCTACGAAAGCCTTTTTCTGTAATTTGGCAAGCCTTTTTCATCAAGAAAATTTCCCAAGACGATTTCACAGCACGCAAGCGGTGCATTATGGGAGCTATACGTTTGTAATTGTGCAGAGGGAATTTTTCTTTGCAATATTTAATGAAACGAGCATCACGAGTTTCTACCTGAATAACCGCTCGGGTATGTTCGTTGGTATTGAGGTAGATATTTTCAGATTCAAAAGCGAGCAGAGAAAGCATTTTTTCAAATTCGCTCAGCCATTGTACATTTTGTATGCCCGAAATTTCGCGAGCCTCGTCCTTACTGAGTTTTTTACCTTCCCAAACAGCAATGTGTTCGTTGGTTTCTTTGATAAAAAGGATTTCACGCATTTTTTTATCGCGAGCATCAGGGCAGATAATCAGAATGGTATCTTCTTGGTCTATGCCTGTTAGGTAGAAAAGGTCGCTATTTTGGCGAAATGGCATAGTGCCATCGGCATTGGTGGGCATAATATCGTTGGAATGAAACACCGCCAGCGATTCGGGATAGAGTTTGTTGGCAAAATTTTTACGATTTTCAATAAAAAGAGCCTGCGGAATGGGTGCGTATCTCATAATTGTAAAGATTTATGGAGGCAATTTTAGCAAAAAATAAGCAGAAATCAATTTTTTCGTAAATTTTTGATTTTCTTTTGAAGCCAATTTTCCCAAAACACAGCCAGCCAAAACCAAAGCACCCACGAAAACCCCACCCGATAGCGGCTCAAAGTTCCAAAATTTGGCGAAGAAAGCCCTAAAAAAGTTGCCATAAGCCCTACAAATAGCAAAGAAGCTATCAGCAAAGAAATAGCTAGTCTCACTTCGTCTTTATTCCCCCTCTCCAAAGGAGAGGGGGCAAGGGGGTGAGGTGCAAAAAAAGTTGTCCCAATTATCAATAGCAACAAAAGCGTATTTTCTATGCTTGCCAGTAGCATAGCTACATTTTTAGTTTGCCAAGGCAAAGGGGCAAAAACTCCAAGCCAAGTGCCTTTGTAACTATTGAGCAGACAAGATTTCCAAGTAGGCTCTAAATCCAAATTTACGGCAGAGCCTTGTGGAGAGGCTTGTAGCGTGATTTGGTAGTTTTCGTGTAGGGCTTTTGGGAAAAAATCCCAATGCAGATTGGGGTGTAAAAAAGAAAGTAACCCAATAATGATTAAAATTAGCAGAGAGGAAGCCCATTTCAATTTTTTTGTAAAATTTTCACTTTGCCAAAAAGAAATCCAGCGTTCTGCCAGTAGAGCAAAGGCAATACCGAAGGCATAATAATACTTTGCTTTCCAAAGTATAAAAAACAAGCAAATGATGATTATACTACGCCAAAACGCTTTTTGGTGCAGATAAAATATCTGCAAATGCAGAGCTACCATTCCCCATATACACGTCAGGAGCCAAATTTCTTTGGAAGTCCCCGAAGTCCAGAAGGAAATTGAAGGCAAGTATATTATAACATAAACGGATATTTTCAGTTTGGGAAAGAGTTTTAGCAAAGTTTCTGATAGATGATAAGAGGCAATAAGATACAAAAGCAAAGCAAACATACTGCTCAGTAGCCAATTTTTTTGAGCCAAAAAGACAAAAAAGAAAAACAATTTGGCAGTAAAAAAAGCACGAGGTTGTTCGGAAAAATAAAATAATTCGGGTTTGTGAGGCTCATAAAAAAAAGTTTGCCCAAAATCATTCAGATTTTGCCAAAATAGGTCGTTGAGTTGGCAGGCATCTAAAAAAATAAGCCAAAAATCCCACTGATAGTGTGAGTAGTATTTTTGATGAACATAAAAGAAAAACCACAAAAAGGCTAATTTGTACAAAAAAAGAAAAGCCCACAAATTTCTTTTGGGGGCGGGTATTTTCCAAAGCAGAATACTACAAAGTGCTACAAAAATAATCCAGCCAATCATTGTAAAGAAACATTACGAAAACCAGCTATTTGGGCTACCCATTTAGAGGGTATTTTTTGGGTGAAATTGTTGTAGTATTTGAGGCTAAAAGCATATTTGCGGTAAAGTTGTTCGGTTTGGCTTTCAGATTTTTGCAGTTCAGTGGCTTTGTTTTGAATATTTGTATCTTGCAAGAGTTCGGTTACACTGCGAGTAAGTTCTTGCATTACTGCAATTTCTTTTTGTAAAGATTTTTCGGCTCGCAGGCGTTCTGCTACGGAAACATCAATGCCCTGAATGGTGCTACAAAGTTTTAGCACAAGGTCGTAAGTATGCAGAAAATCGCCTTTGGCGTGAATCAGATTGGCTAATTGAGTAGCTAACTGAGCTTTTTCTTGAATGGCTTGCAAGTAGTTTTCAAAATTTTCTTCAAGTGTTTTTTTAGTGCGTTTGAGCGTATTGTAGCTCAGAAGCACTACCAAAAATAGCAAACTAAATAGTGCCAGCAGTACAGGAAATAGACCTATGGGTTCAAATTTCATAGCTTGAAATAGTTTTATCCAAAAACACTACAAAGCTACACTTGTTTTCGTAAAATTGTAAAAATTCTGTTATTTTTCCTTGAATTTTCTTGATAACTCTCTGATTTTTAGATATTTTACAAATGTTGCGAAAGCAGAAATCGCACAAACCACAAAGCCATAATAGCCATCTAAAAAACCTAAACGCAACACATAGCTGTAAAAAAATTTCCAAAGGGGATTGATAAAAAGTTTGTAAAGAGGAGCTTTTTTACCATTTTTTACGAGTGTTTCAGCCATTATACTCGTAAAATGATTGAGTTGGGCAATGTGTTGTGGAATAGAATAGTAGCTGTAATGGAGAATATCGCCATTTAGTTTGCCCACCGCCGAGTTTTTGTTTTGCATCTGAATATAATCGTGAGGATTGATACCAGCCCAGTAGGCTTTTTTTCTATGAAATAGTCGTATCCTTCTATCGGGATACCAATCGGTGTGGCGTATCCATTTGCCCAAATAGTTTGTTAGGCGAGGCATTGAAAAGGCATCGGCTTGTAGGTTTTCTTGTTTTTTTAGTGAAAGAATTTCGTTGGTGAGTTTTTCGGAAAGGGCTTCGTCGGCATCAAGGGAAAGAATCCAATCATAGGAGGCTTGGGCACTGGCAAAATTTTTTTGTTCTACATATCCCAAAAAGGCTTGCTGAATAAACCGGACTTGGTATTTATGGCAAATTTCAGCCGTTTTATCCGTAGAAAAAGAATCTACTACCACAATTTCATCGGCTACGGCTTGCACCGATTCCAAACACCGCTGAATGTTTTGCTCTTCGTTGAAAGTGATGATAACAACAGATAGCTTCATAGCTCAAAAGTAAGCAAAAAGAGGATTGCAAGCACAATCCTCTCTGAAATTTTGTTATTTTCCCAAGAATTAAAGTTTAACTTTTTGAACCTTAAACTTTGAACTCTAAAACTCCTTGTATTTTACTCTGCTACTACTCTGAAAGCAATGGTGTGCTTTACTTCTCTGTGCAAATCTAAGGTTGCTTTGTATTCGCCAATCATTTTCACTTCGCCCGCGATAGCGATTTTCTTGCGGTCAATATCAAAGCCTTGTTTTTTGAGAGCTTCAGAGAGTTGGGTAGTAGTTACAGAACCGAAAATTTTACCGCTTTCACCTACTTTAGCGGGGATTTCTAGCACGAGTTCGCCGATACGCTCAGCCAGAGCTACAGCTTCATTTTTGAGTTTTTCGGCTTTGTGAGCGGCTTGTTTCAAGTTTTCGGCGAGCATTTTCTTATTGCCTTCGGTAGCAAGTATAGCAATGCCACGAGGAATAAGATAGTTGCGAGCAAAACCGGGTTTTACCTTTACAACATCATTTTTATAGCCAAGACCTGTGTAGTCTTCTTTCAAAATCACTTCCATAATCAAAAATTTTACGTTATTTCAAACCATCGGTAACGAAAGGCAAAAGAGCCAAATGACGGGCACGCTTGATAGCCTGTGCCACTTTACGCTGATATTTCAGGCTGTTGCCTGTGATACGGCGAGGTAAAATTTTACCTTGTTCATTTACAAATTTGAGCAAGAAATCGGCATCTTTGTAGTCAATGTATTTGATGCCCATTTTGCGGAAACGGCAATATTTCTTTTTGGTTTCCTGCTTAGCACTGTGTATAGGTTCGTTGATGAGTGTCATAATTCCTCCTTTTTTATGCTACTGTTTGAGCCTCTTTTTTCTTTCCTACCAAGCCTTTGCGGCGTTTTTCGTTGTATTCTACGGCGTATTTATCCAAGGCGGTAGTCAAATAACGCATAATGCGTTCGTCGCGGCTGTATTCAATGTGAAGTGTATTCACAATGCTTACAGGGGCTTTGAACTCAAAAAGTTGGTAAAAGCCTGTACTTTTGTGCTGAATAGGATACGCCAATTTTTTCAACCCCCAGTTTTCCTCGTGGATAATTTCAGCACCATTATCTACGAGAATTTTGCGGAACTTTTCTACGGTATCCCTCATCTGTTCTTCAGATAAGACGGGAGTAATAATGAATACCGTTTCGTACTGTTTGTGGTTCATTGCAAACTTCGTTTTTTAGGTTAAATTTTGAGGGTGCAAATATACAAAAGAATTTTTTTCTCGCAAAAAAATATCTTGCTTTTTGCAAAAAATAGTCAAAAGTATTAAGTTTCAGGCTTCAAAAGGTGGCTTATGCAGTTTTTTTCTCAAAAAAATATTCTCGTTACAGGTGCTTCTTCGGGCATTGGTTTGGAAATGGTAAAATTGCTTTTAGATTTTCCTTGTAAAATTATTGCTGTGGATATTCACCCTTTGCCCGAAAGCCTTTTAGCCCAAGGAAAGGTATACTTTTTGCAAGCTGATTTGAGCCAAAAAGAACATTTAGAACTGCTTTTTGAAAAATTAGCTTCCGATTTTGATAAAATTGACGTTTTTATAGCCAATGCAGGTTTTGCTTATTACGAAAAATTGCAAGAACCCGATTGGGGGCATCTTGAAAAAATTTTCGCTCTGAATGTGTTTTCACCGATTTATAGTCTTTTGAAAATGCAAAAAAGCAATACGGAAGTAGTTTTTTGTATTACGGCTTCGGCTATGGCAAAAATGGGTTTGGCAGGCTACAGCCTGTATAGTGCCACCAAAGCCGCCCTTGACCGCTTCGCAGAGGCTTTTCGTTTGGAAAACCCGCATTTTCGCTTGGTTTTGGTGTATCCGATAGCTACTAAAACTCATTTTTTTGAAAATGCAGGCAAAGCTCCTTTGTATTTCCCTTCGCAAGAGGCTTCTCGTGTTGCTTTGAGTATTCTGAAAGGCATTTCTAAAGGCAAAAGAAAAATTTATCCTTCATTTTTGTTCCGATTGAGCTATTTTTGCGGCTTTTTACAAGAAAACCTGAACTACTTTTACCAAAAATATACCCAAAAAATATTTCGCAAGCGTTTTGGATAAGTTTTTGGGAAAAATAAGAAAAACTCCTAATTTTGCCGAATTGTAAAGCTAATTGTAGAAAGTTATGTTTCAAAATTTAAGCGAAAGATTAGAAGGTGCCTTGAAGGTTATCAAGGGCAAGCATAAAATCACTGAACTCAATGTTGCTGAGGCGGTAAAAGATGTTAGAAAGGCTCTCGTGGAGGCTGATGTGAATTACAAAATTGCCAAAGAAATTACAGAAAGAATTAAAGAAAAAGCCCTTGGACAGAAGATTTTGATAGCCGTTGAGCCTTACCAATTGATGATAAAGATTGTAGAGGACGAGCTGGCTCAACTAATGGGTGGACAGAAGGCTGATTTGATACTTACGGGAAGTCCTGCGGTTGTTTTGATGGCAGGTTTGCAAGGTTCGGGGAAAACGACTTTTTCGGCAAAATTAGCCAATCAAATCAAAAGACAAGGGCGGCAGGTACTTTTAGTAGCTTGCGACGTATATCGCCCTGCCGCTATTGAACAGCTCAAAACACTTGCCTCGCAAATAGGCGTAGATGTGTATAGCGAACCTGAAAACAATAATCCCGTAGCTATCGCTCAGAATGCTATTCAGTATGCCAAAACGAATCACAAAAATGTTGTAATTGTAGATACAGCGGGGCGTTTGGCGGTAGATGAGGAAATGATGAATGAAATTGAGCAAATCAAGAAGGCTATCAATCCTTGTGAAATTCTCTTTGTGGTAGATTCTATGACGGGGCAAGATGCCGTAAATACTGCTAAGACTTTCAACGAAAGGCTGGATTTTACAGGGGTTGTGCTTACCAAACTTGATGGCGATACAAGAGGTGGGGCGGCTCTTTCCATTCGGGCAGTAGTAGAAAAACCCATTAAATTTGTAGGTACAAGCGAAAAAATTGACGGCATTGATGTTTTCCACCCCGAACGTATGGCTCGCCGTATCTTGAATATGGGCGATGTGGTAGGTCTTGTGGAAAAAGCTCAACAAGCCTTTGATGAAAAAGAAGCTGAAAGACTCAACAAAAAACTTCGCCAAAATCAGTTTGATTTCAACGATTTCCTTTCACAAATTCAGCAAATTAAGAAAATGGGTAATATCAAAGATTTGATGTCTATGGTACCAGGTATGTCCAAAATGATGAAAGATGTAGATATTCCTGAAGACGCCTTCAAGAGTACCGAAGCCATTATTTTTTCAATGACTCCCAAAGAAAGAGAAAATCCTCAATTATTGATTTCGGGCAATGGAAGCGGAAGCCGTCGCAAGCGTATTGCCTTGGGAAGTGGAACAAGCATACAAGAAGTGAATACCCTTGTAAAACAATTTGAAGAAATGCGAAAAGTTATCAAGAAAATCAATGCAATGCAGAATACAGGCAAAAGACTTGGTAAAATTTTTGGAAGATAATTAGAAATATTTGATTTTTAGCTTAATAGCTTATGTATTTGGAAAAAGATTTTTTAGAAGCTATATCTGATTCTTTCAAAAAATATTTGGAATATGGAGCTAGAAGTACAAAAAAACTTATGCCTTTACACGCTTTTTGGGCTAAATACTTGAAAAATGTTTTTGGAAATGATTATGAAATACACTATTTAGGAGAAGGTTCAAAAGAATTTACCATTGAGGGAAAATACTATTCCAAAGATGTAGATGTAACCGTAACGCATCAGCAAAAACCTGTATTTGGTTTAGGGATTAAATTTGTAACTTCTAATTTGAAGCAAAATATCAACAACTACTTTGAAAGTATGATGGGGGAAACTGCGAACATTCAAAGAATCAATGTACCCTATGCACAGCTTATTGTATTTAGACATAAAACCCCTTATTACAAAAAAGATAGCAATAAAATCAAACACAAAAAGGCTACTAAAATTGAAATAATCAATGAAAATGATTTGAGAAAGTATGTAAATTTAACTTTTGATATACAACAGGCTCATAGACCTTTGGGAATTGGAATTATGATAGTGGATATAGATGAAAGCACTTGTCAGGTAAGTAAAGTTGAGCCAAAAATGATTTTGAGAGAAGAAAAACTTGCGAACTTACTGCAAGAAAAAGTTTCTGTAACAAACTTGTGCAAAGAAATAGAAAGTTTTGCCCAATTTCATAAAATTCAGTAGCTATGGCTTCCCTGACGAAAATTTATGATAAACAGAAACTTTTTGGTAAAATTTACACGCCTCGTTTTATTGTAGAAAAAATTTTGCAAGAAATTGGTTTCAACGATAGCTCTATTTTGGGAAAAACTATTTTAGACCCCGCTTGTGGCGATGGACGCTTTCTCATTGTTGTTGCAGAGAGTATCATAAAATTTTCTCCCAAAGAAATGTTGAAAGAAAATTTAGAGAAAATATATGGTTGGGATATTGACGAGCAAGCAGTAGCTCTTTGTAGAGAAAATCTGAACAATCTTACCAAACCTTTGGGAGTAGAAATTAATTGGAATATTGAAGTATGCAACTCTTTGAAAAAAATTATAGACTTTGAAACTACTAAATTTGATTTTATCATAGGCAACCCACCTTATATTCGCATACAACATCTGCCTCATCAAGAAAGAAAATTTATACAAACTTTTTACAAGTTTTGTAAAAACGGCTCTACCGATGCCTACATTGCTTTTTATGAATTATGCCTTTCTCTGCTCAAAGAAAAAGGTATTTGTGGGCTAATTACCCCAAATACTTTTATGTATAGCCAAGCGGCTAAAGCAATGCGTACTTATTTTGCAGAAAATCAAAACTTAATAAAAATTATCAATTATGCTGATATACAACTCTTTGATAATGCTACGACTTATAGTGCTGTTGTAATTTTTGGAAAAACAAAACAAAATCATTTTATCTACGAACAAGCAGAAAGTTTGAATAAATTTTTACAAAGAACGTTATCATTTGAGGAAATTAGACATAAAAAGAACTGGAGTTTAAGTGTTAAACCGCAACTTTTGCTACAAGGAGCTAAGCTAAAAGATATTTGCAAAATTCACGTCGGGATAACCACTCTTTGCGATAAAGCCTACATTTTCCCTATTCAAGAAATAGAAAATGAACCTGATTATGTGCTTGCCAATACGTATTTCAGAGGTGTTGCAAAGATAGAAAAAGCTATTTTGAAGCCAATCATCAAGGCTTCAAGGCTCAAAAGCAGTTCGGATAAGATTACAGAATATATTTTATTCCCCTATCAGAAAGTTGGCGGTAAGCATAAAATAATTTCAGAAGAATATCTAAAAAACATCTTTCCACTTGCTTATGAATATCTTTGTAGTGTGAAAAATGAACTGGATAAACGAGATAACGGAAAACCTAACCCTGTGGCTTGGTATGCTTTCGGAAGAAGCCAAGGGCTGGATACAAGTTTTGGGAAAAAGATACTTTTTTCGCCTATGAATAATAAACCTAATTTTATCTTGATAGAAAATGAGGAAACTACTTTTTATTCAGGATACTGCATTAAGTATGACGGCGATTATGAGTTCTTATTACAGCAATTAAATTCTGAAAGACTTGCCGAATTTATTGAATATTCCAGCCGTGATTTTCGTAATGGTTGGAAAGCCTACAACAAAAAAATATTAGAGGAATTTATTATTACTTCAATACCCAACGAAAAGAAAAAAACACCTAAAAATGATGTTAAAGTGTTGAGTATTGAATTTTAGAAAAATTTTTGACTTGAAAATTTCAAAAACATAATTCAACATAAACAAAAATGCTTTACTATCTTTTTGATTACCTTGACCGTGAGTTTGATTTTATCGGGGCAGGTGTGTTTCAGTATATTTCTTTTAGGGCTGGGGCGGCAACTTTTCTTTCTTTGCTTATCAGCACTATTTATGGAAAAAAAATTATTTTGTATTTGCGTAGAAAGCAAATAGGAGAAGGTATCAGAGATTTAGGGCTGAGTGGGCAAATGGAAAAAAAAGGCACCCCTACAATGGGAGGAATCATCATTATTCTTTCTATTGTTGTGCCAACCTTACTTTTTGCCAAGCTGGATAATATCTATGTAATTTTGCTATTAGTTACGCTGGTAGGTTTGGGCTTTATTGGATTTCTGGACGATTACCTTAAAATTGCCAAAAGAAATAAAGAAGGACTTTCAGGAAAATTCAAAATCGTTGGGCAAGTGGGAATAGGTTTGGTAGTGGGAATTACACTTTACTACAATAGTAATGTAGTAGTTCAAGAAAAAATTGCCTTGGGCGAAGAGAATAAAATTATAGAACTGCAAAAAACAGAAAAAAACGTAAAAATTGATACTATTCGCCGAAAAAATGAAAAACCTTACTATGCTGTTTCTTACAAATCTACTAAAACCAACGTGCCTTTTTTCAAAAACAATGAATTTGATTACAACGTACTCAATATTTTAGAGGCTAATTGGCTGGAGGCTCTTATTTATGTAGGAATGGTCATTTTTATCATTACGGCAGTTTCTAACGGAGCAAATATCACTGATGGCATAGATGGGCTTGCCGCAGGAACTTCGGGCATTATCGGGCTGACACTGGCTATTTTTGCCTATCTTTCAGGAAATCTCATTTTCGCCGATTATCTCAATATTCTCTACATTCCTCATATGGGCGAAGTTGTAATTTTTGCTACGGCTTTTGCGGGGGCGTGTGCAGGCTTTTTATGGTATAATGCTTATCCTGCACAAGTTTTTATGGGCGATACGGGCAGTTTGGCTTTGGGGGGAGTTATTGCTGTTCTTGCTATTGCTGTACGAAAAGAACTGATGATACCTGTCTTGTGTGGTATCTTTTTTGCTGAAAATCTTTCTGTTATTTTGCAGGTAGCTTATTTTAAGTATCAGAAAAAGAAAAGAGGTTTAGAGTATGCACAAAAGCACCGACTTTTCCTAATGGCACCGCTTCATCATCATTACCAAAAAAAAGGTTATCACGAAACAAAAATTGTAGTACGTTTCTGGATTGTGGGAATCTTACTTGCTATTTTCTGTCTTGTAACTTTGAAGTTACGTTAGAAAATACCAAAAAACTTATTTTTCCGTTTCTTGAAAAACATTTCTATGAATTTTCTTGAAAACATTAAAGTAGCTCTTGGGGCAATACGCGAAAATTTGCTTCGTACAGTACTTACGGCTCTTATTATCGCCATAGGCATAATGGCATTAGTAGGCATTCTGACAGCAGTTGATGGCATACAGTCCTCTATCAATGATAGTTTTTCCGATTTAGGAGCCAATTCTTTTAATATTGGGCAAAAATTTGCCAAAGGAGGCAGAAATAGAGGTATGCGTGAAAGTGTTTCTACACCTATTACCTACTATCAAGCCCAAGAACTTAGAAAGAAGTTGAGCTTTTCGGGGGTAATGGGTATTTCGGTAGGAGTTTCGTTCAATACGGAAGTAAAGCACGGTTCACAAACTACCAATCCCAACTCACAAGTAATAGGAGTTGATGAAAACTATTTGGGTTTGAACGGCTTGGAGCTAAAAACAGGCAGAAATTTTATTACTTCCGAAGTAGAAAATGGAATACCTGTGGTGATTATTGGCAACGAAATTGCCGAAAAACTTTTTGGTAAAACCAATCCTTTGAATCGTTTTGTAAATTTCTTGGGCAAAAGGTATCAGATAATAGGCGTTTTGAGTAGCCAAGGGGGCAATATGGGCGGCAATGCAGGCGATAGAAGTGTGCTTGTACCTTTGGAAAATGCTCGTACTTTGCTGAAAAGCGAAAACACAAATTTTGACATCAAAGTAAAAGTGAGCAATCCTGCGGAAATAGACCAAGTAATGAGTGAGGCTCGTGGGCTAATGCGTAAAATTCGCCACGATTTACCCGGCAAAGAAGATTCTTTTGAAATTAGCAAAAGCGAAACCCTTGCCGAAAGATTGGAGGAAATTAGCAAATACCTGAAAATTGGTGGTTTTATTATTGGTTTTATTACACTTTTGGGGGCTTCGGTAGGGCTGATGAATATAATGCTGGTTTCGGTAACAGAGCGGACGCGTGAAATTGGTATCCGAAAGGCTCTGGGAGCTACGCCTCG
Source organism: Raineya sp. (assembly GCF_053497555.1). NCBI lineage: Bacteria > Pseudomonadati > Bacteroidota > Cytophagia > Cytophagales > Raineyaceae > Raineya > Raineya sp. Next base: position 51,326 of record NZ_JBRCWE010000084.1, read on the forward strand.
CCGTATTCAGGAGCAGTTTTTAGTGGAGGCAATTGTGATTTGTCAGATTGGGGGTATCGCGGGCATTATTTTGGGTATTTTGGCGGGCAATGGCGTTGCCTATCTGCTGGGTTCGCAGAAATTTCTTGTGCCTTGGCTTTGGATGCTTTTGGGAGTAATTATTTGCATAGTAGTGGGAGTTATTTCAGGTTTTTACCCTTCTTACAAAGCCTCTCGTTTGGACCCCATTGAGGCTTTAAGATTTGAGTAATCAAGCCATTACCCACCACCAAAAACTTACCGTGAGCAAAGAAATAGGAATACCTATCCGAATGAGCAAATTGGCTAATTGCGGAGCTAAACCATATTCTACGGCAATGATAGAAGCCGTTATCATTGGAGCCATAGAAGCCTGTAAAATCACTACTTTTTCAGGTAAATTTAAGTTTTGAGGCAGAAACAGCCAAAACAAAAAAGGGATAAGCAAAAGTTTGTAAAAAAGCCCCCAAAAGGTTTCTTGCCAAAAGTTTTTTTCTTTTTGCAAAGAGATTTGCCAACCCACCGAAAACAAAGCCAGTGGCGAAAGCGTATCGGCAAAGCGTTTCCAAGTAGTTTGCAAGGCTTCAGGAAAATCTATTTGCATTAAGTTGAAAAGCAGTGCTACCAAAAAAGCCGAAAAAGCAGGAAAGGAAAGCAACTTTACCCCAATAGCTTTCCAAGAGGCTTTCTTGCCCGCTTGCAAGTTGGCAAGCAAAATGCCCAGCGTAGAAAGCACCAAAAAAGTGCCTTGGTCGCAAAGTACAGCGGTTTTGATGCCTTCTTTTCCATAAAAAGCCTCTACCAAAGGATAGCCCATAAACGATACATTTCCAAAGCCACAACACAAAACCAAACAACCCAAAACATTTTTGCTGAAATGTAATATTTTTTGCAAAATTGTAAAAAATAGTACCGCGACTGCAAGCACTATCAAGCCCATTGAAAGGGGCAAAAGGGCTTTTGCTGAAAAGCTAATTTTAGGAATATAGTAAAGAGCCATCGCAGGGAGCGAAACATACAGCACAAAAGCATTGATACCTTGCGGAGTGCTTGCAGGCAAGCGGAGGCGTTTGTGTTGCGTTTTGAGCAGAAAGCCCGCCACAAAGCAGAAAAGAATAAGCAAGAAATTACTCATTTCGGCTAATCCCAAATGGAATATTTGCGTATGCGAAAGCGTATGAAAATATACGCCAGCGATAAAAGAATGATAGCAAGACCAATCAGCCAGAAAATAGTCATATCTACGGTGTCTTGTATCATTACATTGATTTCCCAAACCTTAAAAATCAGAAACGAAGCATACAAATTCACAAGAGCCGTAAAAGTATAAAACCAGGCTTTCAGGACATTGTAAAACTCTTCCTTACTCAATTCGTTTTCTTTCCAGAAGTCTGCTTGTGGAATTTGAAGTTTTTCGATAGGGATATTTCTCAAAAATTTTTCAAAAAATACCATTATCAGGTTGAATGTTCCGACAAAGCCCAGAGCCACATACAAAAACCAGTGTTTAGAAATGAGGTTGTAAGGATAATGCAAAGAAATTTCGGCGGGTAAATTGGTATTTGTTATCAGCCATACCGCCGCAAAAACTACTACCGAAAAGTATTTGAAAAAAGCAATAAATAAGTTCATAGGTGGCAGATTTGTTTGTATCTATAAACCAACGCAAGTTGCAGAAGTTTTTTAGTTTTTCAAAAAATTCTGATGCAATCTTTGATAAATATAGAAATATGGAGA
>NZ_JBRCWE010000085.1:0-7950 GCF_053497555.1 Raineya sp.
AACGTGAGTTGCAAGATTAAAAATTTGATTATCAAGTTTTTATTTTTAATAACTTAAACCACCCCTTGTTCCCCTCCTTGAAAAAGAGGGGAGATAATTACACCTAAAATTTTGATTTTCAGGTGTATAGCTCTCCTCTCCAAAAGGAGAGGGGCTGGGGGTGAGGTCAAAAAAACAAAGTATAACAAAAAAATAAATTTTTTAACAAATTGTATTTCAAACACTTTGTACTTATAACTCACGTTCGTTTAAGGTATAAGGTTGGAAAGTTCAAGGGTTAAGGGTTTAAGGGTTCAAAAGTTCAAAGGTTCAAACTTCAAACCTCAAACCCAAAACTTTTCAACGCTACTTGCAGAAATTTGGGAGAAGTTCAAAATAAGAAATTTCAAAATCATTTTTATTGAGCATACCATTTATCTATGAAAAATTTTTCAAGAAAGCTATTTTTTCTCGTTGTTTGTTTTTCGCTTACGCAAAAACTTTTTTCTCAAAATTCCCCTCTTTCAGGTTTTGGCTTGGGTACGCTTACCCCCCAAGGCAATATAGCTCAACAATCTATGGGCAGTGTGGGCGTAAGTACCAGCAATTCTTTTTGGGTAAATACCATAAACCCTGCCCTTCTTGTTCGCAATGGGAGCGTGATTTTTGATGCAGGGTATAATTTCAAGTTTCAACAACTGCGTTCCGAAAGGGCTGAACAAGGTTTTACAACGGGGAACTTCAATTATGCTACATTGGCTTTGCCCATTACCAAAAAATGGACAAGTGCCATTGGTTTGCAACCTTACAGCAATTTAGAATACCTTACCGAAACTTCGGCAAAGGTAGAAAACTCTGATTTCTTTGCCTATTATACGTTCAAAGGCGAAGGTGGCTTGAATAACTTTTTTTGGGCTAATGGCTTTAGCCCTATCAAGCATTTGAGTCTTGGCGTAAAGATGTCTTATCTTTTTGGCAACCTCACACGCGAGTCGGTTACGGAACTCATTGCTTCGGGTCAAAATAGCCGAATAGCTTTTTTACAAAGGGATAATTTCAATCAAATCGTTTGGAATTTGGGGGTAGCTTATCGCTATCCTTTGGAAAAAGACCGCAAATTTTTGAATTTTGGGCTTACATACGACCTTTCGGCACAGATGAAAACCAAGCGTTTTGAGGCTTTTGAAAAACGCGATTTCTTCGGCAGTAATCTCATAGCCCCTTCTTTTGTGGATACACTTACCACTATCAAAGGTAAAACCGCTTTTCCTTCACGCTTGCGAGTAGGTGCTTCTTACGAGAAATTGAACCATTACACCATTCACGCAGAAGTTATTTCTCAAAATTGGTCGCAATTCAAACGCTTTGAGGTAGCAGATAATCAGCTAACCAATCGTCTTACAATTGCCGTAGGTGGCGAATGGACACCCGAATTTGGCTCTAACAAATTTTGGAATAGAAGCACTTATCGTATAGGATTCAATCATACCCCTCAAATTTTGCAAATAGAAGGTAAAACCCTCGCCGAAACCAATCTTTCTGTGGGTGGCTCTTTTGCTTTTTCGGGTGGGCAAGGCAAACTTACCTATCTACATTTGGGCATTATTGCAGGACAAAGAGGTAGTCTTTCTCGCAATGGCTTGCAAGAACGTTATGTAGAAGCACGTTTGGGTGTTTCTTTGAGTGATGTGCTTTGGTTTTATCGTCCTAAAATTGATTAAACCAATTTTTTCTTACAAACCTTTGCAATTTTTATTTTTGCCTTGTAAGTTTGCACAATGAAATTTGCCGCAATAGACATAGGCTCTAACGCCGCTCGTATGCAAATCAGTAGCGTGTTACATCACGCTGAAAGCATTTCTTTCAAAAAAGTAGAGTATGTACGCTTTCCATTACGCTTGGGTTTAGAAGTATTCAGAAATAGAGAAATCAGCATAGCTAAGGAAAAAGATATTCTCAAACTTTTGCAAGCCTATAAAATTTTAATGGAATTACACCAAGTTGATGACTATCTGGCACTGGCTACTTCGGCGATGCGTGAGGCTCGTAATGGCTCTGCAATTGCTGAAAAAGTCAGAAAAGAACTTGATTTGCAGTTGCAAATTATTTCAGGAGACCAAGAAAGTGAAATTGTCAATAAAGGACTTTTGCGAGTTTTGGACGATAAAAACTATTTGCACATAGACGTAGGTGGTGGGAGTACAGAGGTTACACTCTTTTCTCAAAAAAAGGTACTGGCAAGCAAATCTTTTCCTGTGGGTTCAGTGAGACTCTTGGAAAATGCCGTTTCGGCAAAAGATTGGCAAGAAATGCAGATTTGGGTAGAAAAGAATATTCGTGATGTTGTACCCAAAATTACTGCGGTAGGAATTGGTGGCAATATCAATAAAATTTGGGAACTTGCCCGAAAAAAATCTAAATCACTCACTATCAAAGAAATTGAGGAAGTTATACAGAGGCTTTCCAAATACACTTTGGAAGAGCTCATCAACGAATGGGAACTAAACCCCGACCGAGCAGATGTGATTACACCCGCTTCTAATGTATATCTTTCGGTAATGAAGTGGGCAAAAATCAAGGAAATTTTAGTCCCCGGCTTGGGTTTGAAAGATGGAATTATGGAAATTCTTGCCGAAAAACACAAACTCGGCGTTACAACCTATCAAAATATTAGCGTTGGTGAATGGTGAGAGAGGTTTGAGGTTTGAGGTTTGAGGTTTGGAAAAGATGTAAAAATAGCAAAATTTATGCAAATTTACAATTTTGAGGATTTAGAAATATGGCAAAAGGCAAGAGAATTGTGTAGAAAAGTACAGATAATAACCAAAGAGACTTCTCTAAAACACGATTATCACTTGCGAGAGCAGATAAGAGCCTCTGTGGGGTCGGTAATGGATAATATAGCCGAAGGTTTTGAAAGAGGCGGAAATAAAGAATTCATACAATTTCTCTATATCGCAAAAGGCTCGCTTGGCGAAACACGCTCTCAACTATACCGATGCTATGATAATGGATATATTTCTGATGATATTTTTACAATGTATGTAAGTGAAACGAAAGTATTATCGGCTATGATTTTTAGGCTGATTGAGTATCTTAAAAATTCTGAAATGAAAGGCTACAAATTCAAATAGTTATTAAATTTTCTTGAAGTATTCATATCTCAAACTTTTGAACTTTTGAACTTTGAACTTTTGAACTTTGAACTTTGAACTTTTGAACTTTTAACTTTTGAACTTTGAACCTTTTACTATGTTTTTCCCCGAACTTCAAAATATTCTCCAAACGCCTATTTGGCAAACGGCACCGCTACTGCCCCTTGAACATATTTCAGTGGATACTCGTAAGTTGTTTATCCCTGAAAATACCCTTTTTGTGGCTATCAAAGGAAAAAACCACGATGGACATCATTTCCTTGCCGAAGCCTATGAAAAAGGTGTGAGAAACTTTATCATAGAAAATGAAAAAGCCGCTTTATCATTCCGAGAAAGAGGTATCAACTATGTAGTGGTAAAAAATAGCATTAGGGCTTTTCAAAAGATTGTAGCTTGGCATAGAAGTAAATTTAGCTATCCTGTAATAGCTATTACAGGTAGCAACGGCAAAACAATCGTAAAGGAGTGGCTAACGCAACTCTTGGCTGAAGAATTTAATATTGTCAGAAGTCCTAAAAGTTTTAACTCTCAAATTGGTGTGCCACTTTCGGTGTGGCAGATGCGTCCTGAACACACTTTGGGCATTTTTGAGGCAGGTGTTTCGCAAGCAGGAGAAATGGAACACCTGCAAAAAATTATACAACCCACCATTGGCGTGCTTACCAATGTAGGTTCTGCACACGACGAGGGCTTCAAAAGTAGGGAAGAAAAAACAGAGGAAAAACTGAAACTTTTTGAAAATTGTTCAGTAGTTTTTTTGCCTGTAAATGTAGCAGAAAATTACCCCAAAGCGATAGAAAAATTTTCCAAGAAAAACCCGCAAGTGCAAGTCTTTTTTTGGAATTATGAACCTTCGGCAAGTAAAAATGCAGTGAGTTTTGTAAAAAAAGGATTTCGGCTTACTTGCAAGCTCAATAGTGCCCTATTACCTTTTCAAGATGAAGCCTATTTGCAAAATATGGCTTTGTGTGGTATTTTGATGCACTTTCAGTTCAAAATATCTACTCAGGAGGTAAGCAAACGGCTCGCCTTGCTCAAACCTGTTTCTATGCGTTTGGAGCTCAAACAAGGTATTCAGCAGACTTACCTCATTGATGACTCTTACAACAACGACCTGGCAGGTTTGCAAATTGCTTTGGATTTTTTGGCAAATCAAGACCAAAAGCCTGCCAAGGTAGTTATTCTTTCCGATATTTTGGAAAGCGATTTGAGCGGTAAAAAACTTTATCAGCAGGTTGCCCGCTTGGTTTCTGCCAAAAAAATAGGTTTTTTTATTGGCATAGGCGAGAAAATTTCGGAGCATCAGGAGGCTTTCCGAGATATACCCCTTACGGCTTTTTACAAAGATACAGAAGATTTTTTGAGCAAAGGATTTTTCCAACAACTTCGCAATTGTGTTATTCTTATCAAAGGTGCAAGAAAATATGCTTTTGAGAAAATTGTGCAGAAATTGGAATATAAGGCACATCGTACCGTTTTGGAAATCAATCTTGATGCACTGGTGAATAATCTGAATTTCTACCGCAGTCGTTTGAAGCCTGAAACCAAAATTATGGTAATGGTAAAGGCTTTTGCTTACGGCAATGGTAGTGTAGAAATTGCTAATCTTTTACAATTTCATAGGGTAAATTATTTGGCAGTAGCCTATGCCGACGAAGGGGTTGAGCTACGGAAAAATGGTATTCATTTGCCTATTATGGTAATGAACCCTTCGGAAGAAAGTTTTTCTTTACTCGCCGAATACAATTTAGAACCTGCGGTGTATAGTTTTGAAATTTTGCAAAAACTTACAGATTTCTGCGAAAATGAACATTTGAGCCTAAAAGTTCATTTGGAATTTGATACAGGTATGCGGCGTTTGGGTTTTGAGCCGCAAGAGGCATCTGTTTTGCTTGGCATTTTACAAAAAGCACCTTTTCTGAAAGTGGCTTCACTGATGAGCCATCTTGCCGCCGCCGATGAAGAACAACACGATGATTTTTCGCTCAAACAAATTCATACTTTTCAGAAAATTACACAAATTTTTGAAAAAAAATTACCATACAAGTTTTTAAGGCATATTCTCAATTCGCCGGGTATAGTGCGTTTTTCTGAGTATCAAATGGATATGGTACGCTTGGGCATAGGCTTGTATGGGGTAGAGGCGGGCGGAAAGTTTCAGGAGAGTTTGCAACCAATTAGCCGCCTGAAAACCGTGATTTCGCAAATCAAAACGATTTCTAAAACCGACACCGTAGGCTATGGTAGAAAAGGGAAGGTTAATCAGAAAAGTAGAATAGGTATCATAGCAATTGGCTATGCAGATGGTTTGAGCAGGGCATTTAGCAATGGGGTAGGAAAGGTAAAAATAAGAGGAAAATTAGTGCCTATTCTTGGCAATGTATGTATGGATATGACAATGATAGACCTTTCGCAAGTGCCTGATGCCCAAGTAGGAGATGAGGTCGTTATTTTTGATGAAACACACACCATTCAAACTCTTGCCCAAGCGATAGGCACTATTCCTTACGAAATTCTAACAAATGTTAGCGAAAGGGTGAAAAGGGTGTTTTATAGTGAGTAGAGAATAAACACTACTTGCTCAACCACTCTTTGAGCAAGCCGACCTTTTCTCGGCTAATGTCTAAAAGTGTATTTTTAGGCGAAAAAAGACTGATTTCAGCCCCTTTGTAGGTGTTTCTGATGCTATTGATGTTTTGGATATGAACAATGTACTGCCTATTTGCTCTAAAAAAGAATTTAGGGTCTAAAAGAGCCTCAACTTCATCAAGGGTTTGATGCTCCGAAATAAAATTTTGCCCTTCAAAAGTATGCACAAAAATCAGTTCTTGTTTGTAAAAACAAGCAATTTGCTTGGTTTCAATAGGCACAAGTGCATTGCGGGAATGAACCAAAAAACGCTCTTTGTACTGATTTTTTTCATTCTTGAAAGTCATTTGAGCCAGCAGATTTTGTAGATTATCTGTTAGCAAATTTACTTTTTCGGGCTGATTATGCCAATTTTTCCATTTTTCAATGGCAAATTTCAAATCTTCTTGGTTGATAGGCTTGAGCAAATAGTCAATGCTATGTAGTTTGAAGGCTTGAAGGGCGTATTCGTTGTAGGCTGTGGTAAAAATCACGTCTGTTTGGAGATTTACTTTTTCAAAAATCTCAAAGCTTACGCCATCAGAAAGTTGAATATCCAAAAAAAGCAAATCAGGTGCTGTATTTTGCGAAAACCATTCTATCGCCTGCGAAAGGCTATGCAAGAAAGCCACTACCTCAAAATCGGGTTCTAAATCTTGAATTTTTCGGGCAAGAGCTTTGGCAACCAATTTTTCATCTTCTACAATGACAACAGATACTTTTTTCATCAGAGTAAAGGGATTTTTACCAAAAATGATTTTTCGTTTTCTTCAATCAATAAAGGCAAAGGACTTAGAAAAGCGTAAAGGTTTTTCAGGTGGCTAAGTCCTAATTTGTTGGAAGTTTCTACGATGTTTTTCTTTTGCAAATTATTTTCAACCACCAAGTAGCCCTCTGCATTGAAAACATTGATTTGTAAGGGCTTGGCTTCGGTCATTATATTATGCTTGACGGCGTTTTCAAGCAATATTTGAAGCGTTACAGGAACAATCTGCTTTTCCAAAGCCTCTGTGTCTATGCGAAAAGAGATTTGCAGAGCCTTATCAAAACGAGTTTGAAGCAAAAACAAGTAGTTTCTGATAAAGTCTAATTCTGTTTGCATACTTACCAAGTTTTGTTCTTTATTTTGAAGTACATAGCGATAGACTTTTGCCAAATGCTCCAAGAATTTGGCTGCCAAATCCTGATTTTCGTAAATAAGGCTACTCAATGAAGCAATGCTATTAAATAGAAAATGCGGATTGAGCTGGTTTTGCAGATTGGCAAATTGCGTTTGGGTATAGGCTTTTTGCATCATTGCATTTTCTTTTGCCAAACGCTCTGTTTCAATGATTTTTTGTTTCCAAGCCCTGAAAAAATATTCTCCGAAAAAGCCCATATTAGTACCAAAAGTAAGCAGTACAACTTGCAAGTAGCTCATAGGTGTATTGTAGCTTTGCATAGGTACGCTCTTGATAAGCTGAGGCATCAAAAAATTGATACCTATGTATGTGAGCAGTAAAGTACCCAGCAAAGAAAAAAATACTTGTAAAAAAAGCCGAAGTGCGATTTTTTCTTCAAAAGGTAATTTGCTATTGAGAAAACGATGCACGCCATAAATCCACTCAAAAATAAAAGCCATCACTAACATTCCTACCGACCAGATAAGAAAATGCTCCCAAGCCGTAATAGGCAATTTGATGACAAACTCTATCACAAAAGCTCTGATAGTGGCTATCAGGAGAATAATCAAATAAACTATTTTTCGCATACAGGTTTATTGCAAAACAATGAAATTGTATTTTTATACCCAAAAAAATTAGTTTGCCAAAATCAATTAAGCTAACTTGAAAATAAAACCACTAAACCCGACAGTTTCCCAAACCTGTCGGGTTTGAGTATAATAGAAATTAGCGTTTTGTAGTTTTTTGTTAAACCAATATCGCAAATTTTTTTGAAATAGTACCTTCTTGTGTTTGAAAACTTAGAGAAATTTACTTGCACAATTTACCGATAGCCTTATCTAAATCTACTTTTGCGATAAGGGCATCGTACAAAGCGGCGAAATAGTTGGTTTCAGCTTCTTTGTAAGCAGTTTCGGCATTGATAATTTCTACACTACTTCCCACTCCTTGCTTGTATTTGATTTGCGAAACTCTCAAAACTTCTTTGGCAAGTTCCATATTGCGTTTTTGGGCTTCCAAAGTAG
>NZ_JBRCWE010000086.1:0-14297 GCF_053497555.1 Raineya sp.
GGAGAGGGGCTGGGGGTGAGGTCAAAAAACAAAGTATAACAAAAACTTTAATCGTACCATTGTGGAATTGAAATGATTTTTGCAAGAAACTTTTTACATTACTTTGTTATATTTACAAACACGTTTTTAACCTGATAAAAAATCTTTATGCAAGATTTCTGGATTATAGCAGTAGTAGGTTTATTGGCATTGGGTAGCAGTGTTTTGGGTTGTTTTTTGGTGGTTCGTAAAAATGTAATGTTTGTAGATACACTTGCCCATAGTATTTTGCCGGGCATAGCTTTGGCGTATATCATCAGAGGAGAAAAGGATAATTTTTTTATTTTGCTTTTTGCCTTGCTTTGCGGCTTGCTCGTTGCAACTTTTATAGCTTGGCTGAGTGGCAAAATACGTAACCGAAACGACGCAGTTTTGGGCATTGTTTATACTTTCTTTTTTGCGATAGGCATTATTTTAGTTACTTTATTTGGCGAGCAAGCAGATTTAGATACCGAGTGCGTACTATTCGGCGAGATGCTCTACATTCCTTTCGAAACTCTGAATTTTGCCGAAGTGCCACGCACCTTTCCTTGGGCTTTGGGGGCAAGCATAATGACTATGCTTTTTATTTGGAGAACATTCAGACCGCTTGCAATAGTGAGTTTTGATGAAACTTTTGCCCAAAGTATAGGCTTAAAAGTAAATTTTTGGAATTTTATTCTTACTACTTTCGTAACGCTTCTTACCATTCTTTCCTTTGAAATCGTAGGTTCGGTATTGGTAGTAGCTTTGTTTGCCTTCCCTCCTGCTATAGCTTTTCTGCTCACTAAAAGGTTACAAGTAATGCTAATTTTAAGTGCAATAGTTAGTGTTTTATCTGTTGCTGTGGGTTACTATTTTTCGGTATGGCAGGGAGGCTCATCATCGGCAAGTATTGTAATTGTACAGGGTGTTTCTTTGCTGATAGTATTAGTAAGCAAGAAAGTTGCTTCTATAAACTTTAAGTTTCTTGTTAGATGATTGTATCAACTTTTACTCATAAAAACCTCTTCCCTTTTTACTTCAAAACCTTCCAAAAGAGCCGATTTCGCCACCTCTCCCGCTTCACTACTTACAAAACTATAAAGTGCATACTTGCCATTTTCCAATTTGAAAACCTCTATCACCTGATTGGCTGGCTCTATCAGCCAATACTCCTTCACCCCATACCGCTCATATAACTGATATTTCTCTACACTATCTCTATGAAAGGTAGAAGGAGAAATAATTTCCACTACCAAATCAGGTACGCCCTCTAAGCCCCGAGAACTAATGTTTTGCAAATTATCCTTACTTACAAACAAAATATCAGGCTGTACTACCGTATACTTATCCAATAGCACATCAAAAGGTGCATATAACAATTTTCCTATACCACGTCCTTTTACAAAACTTTGCAAAAGAAATCCTAATTCGCTGGAAATTTCTTGATGTTCAAAACTCGGAGCAGGAGGCATATAAAGTTCATTGTTAATAAGTTCCACACGAGTTTCCGAAGGAAACTCCTTAACCAAATCCGTATAAGTCCAAATCTTTTCTATTACTTCCATATCCTTATGATTTTTTCAGAAAAACTTCTTCCCTTTTTACTTCAAAACCCTCTAAAAGTGCTGATTTCGCCACCTCTCCCGCCTCAATACTTACAAAACTATAAAGTGCATATTTGCCATTTTCCAATTTGAAAACCTCTATCACCTGATTGGCTGGCTCCACTAACCAATACTCCTTCACTCCAAATCGCTCATACAACTGATATTTTTCTACACTATCTCTATGAAAGGTGGAAGGGGAAATGATTTCTACTACCAAATCAGGTACGCCCTCTAAGCCCCGAGAACTAATGTTTTGCAAGTTATCCTTGCTTACAAACAAAATATCAGGCTGTACTACCGTATACTTATCCAACAGCACATCAAAAGGTGCATATAAAACTTGCCCCAGTTGTTTAAGTTCTACAAAAACATCAAGAATCTTAAACGTTTTTTTAGAGGCAATTTGGTGTTCAAAACTCGGAGCAGGAGGCATATAAAGTTCATTGTTAATGAGTTCTACACGAGTTTCAGAAGGAAACTCCCTAACCAAATCCGAATAAGTCCATATTTTTTCCAATACTTCCATAGAAAAAACTTTTCTGTAAGTTAGCGATTATTTCTCAAAAATCATAATCATTCTAAACTAAAAATTTTTTCCTAAACCATCGTTCCAGCAAAGGGTCTTCAAAAAAGTATTTTTGGTTTTGAACAAATATAATTTCTTTCCCCTCTAAAATCTTGCGATTTTTTACAACCAAAGCAGAAGTTCCTAATTGGTATTTTTGTATAATTTCTTTTGAAGATAGTTGTATTTCCTGATGGGCAATGGCTTTCAGTAAATTTATCTGTGAATTAGATAGATTTTCAGTAATTTGCTCATAAAAAGGCTCATTTTGAGCAATTACTTGACTCATAGCCTTATCTATGTGTTCTTGCTCCACTTGTTTAGTAGTTTCCAGCCAAACCCAAAAAGCAAGTTGTTGTACGTAATAAGGCTGATTTTGTGCTATTTCCACAATTTGAATAGCATATTTTTCAGAAATTTCTTTATGTGTATTGCGAAATGCTTTTTGTAAAAAATCAATCCAGTGAGCAGTATCAATTTTGGGCAAATACAATACCTGACCAAACTTAAAAAAAGGCATTTTTTGCTTTTCAAAAATTTCGCTCATCATAGAACGTTTGCTCCCGAAAAAGCAGTAGGTAATATGCTGATGATGTTGCCAGTAGCTCCGAAGTAATTTTTGGAAATCTGTTGTATTGGTAAAAGAAGCTATATTTTGAAATTCGTCCAAACATATCACGATTTTTAGATTTTTCTTTCGGGCGATATTTTCAGGTAAATTCAAAACCTCCTCTACTGCTTTCTTATCCGAAATATCCAAATCCAAAGACCACTCATTTTCTTGTGTTCCAAAACTTATTTTAGGACGTAAATGAACAAAAAAGTTCTTTACCCAACTACCTACTTCTTGCCATTTGTTTGCTGTTTTTCTGATAACTTCAGAAGCAAATTTTTGATAAAATTCCGTTTCATTTCTTACTCCAAATAAGTCCAAATAACAAAAACGAAAACTCTTTTCGTGTTTCATTGTTTGGATAACCTGTAAAATCAGCGATTTTTTGCCCCAGCGGCGAGGTGAAATTAGAATCGTATGTATTTGGTTGTAGAAATACTTTTGCAAAAGGGCTATTTCCTCTTTCCTATTTACAAAATTTTCTCCTACTACTACTTTGCCAAAAACAAAAGGATTTTTCATAAACTAACCATTTAGTAAGTTACTCAAAGGTAAGTTACCAAATGGTTAGTTGAAAGAAATTTTAGAAAAAAATTTGAACCGAGATATTAACTCAACTCTTTCATAAGAAGTTGGTTGGTGAGTTTGGGGTCTGCTTTACCGCCTGTGGCTTTCATTACTTCTCCTACAAAAAGTCCTAATAAACCTTTTTTGCCTTTTTTATACTCCTCAACTTTTTCAGGATATTTGCCAAGTACCTGCTTTACAAGCCCCAAAAGCTCATTTTCGTTACTTTCAACTACCAAGTTTTCTTCTTGTGCGATTTGCAGAGCCGTTTTGGTAGGATTTTCAAGCATTTTAGCAAAAACTTGCTTACCGATATTGTTATTGATTTTTCCTTCGTCAATTAAATTGATAAGCCCCGCAAGATTTTCCGCAGAAATTGGAAATTCTGTAATATCCATTGTGAGTTCGTTCAAGTAGGCTCTGACAGCCCCTAAAATCCAGTTGGCGGCGGCTTTTTTGTTTTTAGTAAATTTACAAACTTCTTCAAAATAAAGTGCCGTAGGTTTCTCATCGGTTAGCTGAGAGGCATCGTAGTCGTTTAATCCATACGATTGGGTAAATTTATCGTAAAGCTGGCGAGGCAAAGCAGGCATTTCGGCTCGTATGCGTTCAATCCAAGCCTTATCCACCAGCACAGGAGCTAAATCGGGTTCAGGGAAATAGCGATAGTCGTTGAGTGTTTCTTTGGTTCGCAAGCTGTATGTTTCGCCCGTAGTAGCATCAAACATTCGGGTTTCTTGGGGGAAACTTTCGCCTTTTTCCAAAAGTTCTGTTTGTCGCTTAAATTCGTACTCAATAGCTCTTTTTACGTTGGTAAAAGAGTTCAAGTTTTTAACTTCTACCCTTGTACCAAATTTTCCTGTTCCTCGCAAACGCACCGAAACATTCACATCACAACGCAAAGACCCCTCTTCCATATTACCGTCACAAATATCAAGGTATCTGACAAGTTTTCGGATTTCATACAAATACCAATAGGCTTCTTCGGGGGTGCGAATATCTGGCTCGGAAACAATTTCAATCAGTGGCACCCCTGCCCTATTGAGGTCAATGAAACTTTCATCAAAACCTTCAATATGCAAAGATTTACCTGCGTCTTCCTCTATGTGTATACGTGTGATACCTATCCATTTCTGACGATTGTTTTGTTCTTTAACATTGATAAGTAACTTACCATTTTTGCAGATGGGCGTTTTATCTTGTGTAATTTGGTATCCTTTGGGCAAATCGGGGTAAAAATAATTCTTTCGGGCAAAAATTGTGTAGGGAGTAATTTCGCAATTCAGTGCAAGCCCCATACGGATAGCATAATCAAAAGTTTTTTTATTGACTTTGGGTAAAACGCCCGGGTGTGCAAGCGTAACAACACTAATATTGGTATTAGGCAAATCGCCATAGCTTGCCACTTCGGGGGCAAAGGCTTTGGCTTGTGTTCTGAGTTGAGCGTGAACCTCTAAACCTATCACAAGTTCGTATTTTTCTTGAATTTCCATAATCTTATGCTTTATGATAAAGGCTTCAAATTTAGTAATATTTCAATCCAACTTGCAAATCTTGGATTTCTAATTTTGATATTTTCTAATCCTATTTCCATAGCAAAAATACTTCCACACAAAACTTTATCATACCCTTTTATGCTTTGTTTCAATCGGTAAGAAGGCGGATTCGTATCGTTGATTAGTTCAGAATTTGAATAGCTTTTCAGTGTATCTGTTAAATTTTGTTTGTCCAAAATATCTTTTTCAAGTATCCATTTTTCAAAAATACTCATATCATAAAAAAGCAAACTTTCAAATTCGTGCAGTTGGATATAGGGTAAAAATCTGTCTTGCAAATTATTTGGTAAATCATCTTTCATAGCCTTTTCAAGCATTTCCACTTTTTTATTTTTATCATTCAGTCTTTTGCTTTCTTCCCACGCAGGAAAGCTATCTCCAAGTCCAAAGTAATCAATGAAAGTTGTAACATAAGCATTTTTTTCTTGTAGTAAATGTTTTTCAATCTGATTTTTCAAATTCCACCAAGGAACAATTCCTCCACCCGATTTTTTGATAAGAGGAGTTTGAATGAGTTTGTTTTTATTCCCAAAATAAGGTTTTAGCAGATTGTTGCAAAACTCTTGCTCTGTTTGTCCTTCACAAATAATCAATATCCTTTGCATTTATACAAATGGTTGAGCATTTCTAATGATGTTTCTTTTCCATAAATCACCCAGATTATACTCTTTAAGCCACTCTGATAGTTCTTGTTCATTCAGCCTTTGAATAATGCTTTCTCCATCATCTAAATCAACCGCAAGAATATCTTGTGGTTCAAAATAACTAATTAAATCAGCAGATTGTGTTGCAATAATAACTTGGGCTTCTTTTTGAACAGCACTTTTTATCATACCCGTCAATTTTGCAATAGCAAAGGGATGTAAACCGAGTTCGGGTTCATCAAGAATGATTGTTTTTATAGGGTTAGGCTGTAAAAATAAGGTTGCCAAAGCAATAAAACGAATTGTTCCATCAGAAAAATCAGTAACTCCATAAACACTTTCACTATAACGATTGAGCCATTGAAGGCGAACATAACCTTCTGCATTGGGCTTTAAATAAAAATCTAAAAAATATGGTGCAATGCTTCTAATGGTCGCCACAATTAAATTGTAGCTTTGTAAATGTTCTTCTTTCAGATACCATAAAAAAGCCGCTAAATTTTCTCCTCTTGGATAAAGGTAGTAAATATCGTTTTCTATATGTGAAGTATGATTAAATGCCGAATTTCTGCCTGTATCGTGAAAGTGATATTTTTGAAAGCTCTCCAAATATTTTATTACATATTTTTTACGAAAATTATCTGCATTTTTCAAATTGCTCTCATTTGAAAATGAAGTTATATTCACGTCTTTTTTGTTTTTGTAAATCAGCAATTCTTTTTCAAAAATAAGTCCTTCGTTACCTAAAATCAAATTTGCTTCGTAGCCATTATTTTCATTTTCAAATTCAAGTTCAAAACTCAATTTTTGGGTATTTTTGATACCTTTATGCAAAATTTTCTCTACTCCTCCTTGCAAGGCAATGTATTTTTGCAAATTTTGGTTGTAAATATGTTTTACAAATTCAAAGAAAGAAAGCAAATTACTTTTTCCTGCCCCATTTGCACCAATCAGTATATTTATGGGCTTCAAATCTATTTTCTGACTTTTGATTGACTTATACCCTTCTATTTGAACATAATCAATTAGTCTTGCCATAGTCTTGTAGAAATTTTGCCAAATTTCCAAAATTTTCTCCAAAACTGCGTGAGTTTTGTTTTTATTTTTCATTTGATTTTGTTTTTATTTACTTTGAATTACAAAGTTTTTTGTTTATCAAATTTAATAATTATTAAAAAACTTGCAATCAATTTTTTAGCTATCTTGACTGCAAGTAAAAGATGAATACAATAAAACTAGAAAGTTATGATGATTGTAGTCTGTCTATTTCTTTTTGTAACTTTTCAATACGCACCTGCAAGGCTTTTTCTTGTAACCTGAATGGCGTAATATCTACCCCTATTTGCAAGATACTCAATACTTTTCCTCCCTGATTTTTAATAGGAATAAAATGGCTATACACAACGAGTTCTTGTCCGTATTTATCTTGGTATTTTTGCTCAACCATCTGCGAAATTCCCACTCTTACATTTCGCCACAACTCCAAATAAGCAGGCGAGTTAGCCTCTTCGGCTTCAAGGAGTTCTTTATGCACTTTGCCAATAATTTCCTGACTTTCCAGTTGCGTTAGATTGCAAAAAGTTGGGTTAGTTTGCGTAATCACTGCGTCCAAACTAAACTCAACCCTTACAAATTTGCTTTCCGCAAGGGCTTTATCGTATTGCTCCAAAGCAAAGAGTTTCTTACGAGCCTCTTCGGTAGTTTCTTGAAGGTTTTTGAGTTGTTTTTGCAGTTGCTCCTCAGCTTCTTGAAGTTCAAGCAGTTGCAGACGCAAATTTTGTTCGGCAAACTTGCGTTCTGAAATATCTCTGCCAAAAATAGAAACCCCGACTGCCTTTCCTTGGTCGTCTTGCATCGGATTATAGCGAAACTCATAGATTTTTTCTCCAATTTTTTCCTCAACAGCAAAACGCTCACCCAGCAAGGCTCTACTATAATTTTCTTTGAAATGAATTATCTCTTCAGGTTGCAGAAAGCCCAAAAAGCTAACTCCAATCGTCATTTTGTTATAGGTTCTTTCATAATGCCAATTTTTAGCAACTTCATTAAAAATAACCACCTTATAGTCTTTATCCAAAGCTACAATATAATCTTCAGTATTATTGATGAGCGAATCCATTTGCTCTTTCTGACTTTTGGCATCAAAAAGTACCCTTTTGAGTTCTTTTTCATTTTTACGCATTTCTTCTTGAGTTGCCTCCAATTCTTCTACATTCTGACGCATTTCTTCTTCTTTTTCTCGCATTTCTTGGGTAAGCTGACGCGATTCTTTGAGAAGCATTTGCGTTTGTAAGTTACTGGTAACCGTAAAAATGGTAATAGCGATACTTTCAGAAACTTTTTCAACAAATTCTACGCTCAAATCATCAAAATAATCAAAAGAAGCGAGTTCCACAACGCCCAGTGTAATTTCATTAGTACGCAATGGAACGATTAGAATATTATTCGGATTAGCTCCGCCCAAGCCCGAAGTAATGTGCATATAGTTTTGAGGAATTTCACGAATATTCAAAATATCCGCTTCCTGAAAAGATTGCCCAATAAGCCCCTCGCCTGCTTTCACGGTTTTCCTCATCATTTTCGGACGGTCGTAAGCATAGCAGGCTACCATTTCCAAGATTTTTTCGCTCTCTTCTTCGTTTTCGGTTGGTTTATTAAGGTTTTTTAGCAAGAAAATTCCTCCTTGATTGGCATTCAGTTTCTTGACAAGATTGGTGATAATATCCAAACACAAGGCTTCTATGTTATCATTATTCTGACGCAAAATCTCCGCAAATTGTGTAAAGCCATCTGTAAGCCACTTTTCTCGTTGCTCTTTTTCGGTAGCGGCTTTCAGATTGTTTCTCATCTCTAAAAGCGAGTTGCCTAATTCATCATCTTGGCTTAAAGGTGTAAAATTAGCCTCAAATTCTCTATTTCCAATACTTAAAGCAAAGTTTTTGTAGCTTTCAAAACCATCAATCAGTTTATTGAGCGATTCTGCCATTACACCAATTTCATCTTGGGAGGTTACGGGGATTTTTTCTGTTTTTCTGCCCTCGGACATCAATCGCAAATTATCAATAATTTTACGAATAGAGCTGGCAATATAATTTACAATCGTACCAAACCCCAAGAGAAACACCAAAAGAGCCAAAATAAACCCAATCAGTAGCGTATTGCGAGCTTTTTCCAAAGAATCATCTAAGAGTTGAGCCTCATCTATGGTCGCTCCTACAATCAGCTCAAAGGGTTCGTAATAAGTAAAATAAGTCCATTTCCAAACTCCCTCCTCATTGTTGGGATAACGATAGCGATATTTTCCACGTTTATTTTTTTGAGCATAGTCAATAAAGCGTTTTTCAGCATTTTTTCCCTCAAAAATAGGGTGAATAACATACTCTCCGCTAATGTGCATAGCAAAAGGATAGCCCGAAACGTAATATTTCTTCTCTTTAAATTTTTTGCGTAAGAAAGTTACATCTTTCTCTTTTACGCCTGCATATATCATACCCTTGATTTCGCCTTCTACACGCAAAGGCTCATACGCAACAATAAAATACTCATTGTTTTGTAAAACTCTTCCCTTAAAGGTTTGTCCTCTTTCTATGGTTTGCACAATAGTATTTCCCATAGGCAAATACACCCCCTCCATTCTTTTATTGCTTTTAGGGCTTATTTCGGTAGTAGCAATTCGCATATATCCTTCGGGAATTTTCTGAAAAATAGCCACCTGACTGCCTACTAGAGCCGCAATACTATCTACAATTTTACTATTTTCTTGCACCAAAGAGCCTCTCAAAAACCATTTCCTCACTTCCACTACTTTTTGTGTTTGTGTTGCCTGATTGATAGCCACCATTTGCACTTTTTCTTCCTGCTCCTGAATAGCTCCCAAAGTTTTTACCCTACTGGAAGCTACTCGCAAAGCTTTTTCCATTTCTTGCTGTTTGGCACGGTATTCAAGTTCCAAAAGCGTAACCAAATCTTCCAGTTGGCTATACATTCGGTTATCAACGCTCTGAATGGTACCTTGTCGGTCGGTGTTGTAAATCCAAACTGCCAAACCGCTAAAAATCACCACAAGTACCAGCGTTGCAAAAAGCAAAAATTTAGCACTTAAATTAAGATTTCTGAAAAACTTAAACATACCCAAACCAGTTTGAAAAGTTGAGCCACAAGAGGCTTAATTTCTACGCAAATTCAGGGATTTTTTCCAAAAAAGCAAAACCATTTTCAGAAAAAGACATCAAAGCATAAGAAAGCCCATTGGTAAGCAGAACATAAGGAGCTTGCAAAGTCTGATTGTAAAGAAAAGCCTGCTGGCAAACTTCTTGCGAAAGACTGATAGTCATAGCCTTACACTCTACGAGCATAAAAGGTTTGCCTTCTCTATCGTAAATCACTATATCGGTACGCTTGGCTTTTTGATGATAATAATGCCCCTTTTCAATTTGCATTAGGCTCTTGGGATAATGATACTGCTCAGAAAGCCAACACACAATTTGCTGTCTTACCCACTCTTCGGGAGTAAGCAAGACATATTTTTTCCGAATAGTATCAAAAATCCAGAGCTGTTCTGCCTTGCGAGTAATTTGGTGCTGATATTCGGGCAAATCAAGATTTTGTATCATATTTGCCTTGTATGATTTTGCTCAAAGCATCTAAATGTAATTTGAAAGAAATTTTTCCCTTTTCGGTAATATGGTAGGAAGTATTTGATTTTTTCTTGATAAACTGCTTTTTGATTTCAATATAACCTCCTTCTTCAAGCACGGATGCATTGCTAGAAAGGTTGCCGTCTGTCAGCCCCATTAGGTCTTTGATTTCATTGAAAGTGGCACTTTTTTTATGCACCAATACCGACATAATGCCCAAGCGAATTTTATTATCAAACGCCTTATTGATTTGTTTTAGTAGGTCTTTCATAGGATTTTTGATTTTACTTTTGTTTGCAAAGTAAAAAAAATATAAAAGTAGTTCAAAATTTTTTAGTTGTTTTTTTGTTAAATTTGGTTGAAACTTTGAAATTTATTTACTTTGGGGCGTTTTATACCAAAATTATCTATGCCAAAAATTCCTTTTAATAAACCCTATTTTACAGGGAAAGAAACCGAATATATTCGGCAAGCTGTTGAAAATGAACACATTTCAGGAGATGGTTTTTTTACCAAAAAATGTCATCACTTTTTTCAAAGCAAATATGGTTTTCAGAAGTGTTTGCTCACTACTTCCTGCACCGATGCTTTGGAAATGAGTGCCATTTTGCTCAATATTCAGGAGGGCGATGAAGTCATAGCTCCTAGTTATACTTTTGTAAGCACGGTAAATGCTTTTGTATTGCGAGGAGCAAAAATTGTTTTTGCCGATACTTATGCCTCACACCCCAATATCAATCCTGATGAAATTGAGCCACTTATTTCGCCCCAAACCAAAGCAATTGTAGTAGTTCATTATGCAGGGGTGGCTTGCGATATGGACAAAATTCTTTCTATTGCTCAAAAATATAACCTTTGGGTAGTGGAAGACGCCGCCCAAGCCATTGATAGCTATTACAAAAGTATCCCTTTGGGAAGTTTAGGGCATTTGTCGGCTTTTTCTTTTCACGAAACCAAAAATATAGTTTCAGGAGAAGGCGGAATGCTGATAATCAATGATGAAAAATTTGCTAAAAGAGCCGAAATTATACGCGAAAAAGGCACCAACCGAAGTGCTTTCTTTCGTGGCGAGGTGGATAAATACGGCTGGGTAGATATTGGCTCGTCTTTTTTGCCCTCCGATATTATTGCGGCTTTTTTGTACGCACAATTAGAAAATTTGGATAATATTCAGGCAAGACGAAAAGAAATCTGGAACACCTACTACGAAGGGCTATGCGATTTGGCTCAAAAAGGCAAAATCCAACTGCCTTATATCCCTGAATATGCCTCTAACAATGCTCATTTATTTTATATTGTTTGCAAAAGTTTGGAAGAAAGAACTGCCTTGTTGGCTCATCTCAAAAATCAAGGCATTGGGGCTGTATTTCACTACCTTTCTCTGCACAAATCCCCATTTTATGCAAGCAAGCACGATGGTAGAGTTTTGCCACATACCGATACATTTGCAGATTGCTTGCTACGTCTGCCCTTTTATTATGAAATCACCCCACAAGAACAAGCAAGTGTCATTGCCGCTATAAATTCATTTTACAGATAGTTCCGAAATCAGGTTTTGTAAATAAAACTTGTAATTTCGTAGCCCAAAAAGTAGGTTTGGTAAATTATTTTGCAATAAACAATTGGAATATTAGTAATTTGGCATTACTTTTGAAAAGTTTTTAGCATAACTTAAAAATTACCTCAATGAAAAAAGTTTTCAGTATTTTATTTGTGGCTGTTTTGCTGGTAGCAGGAACAGCTCTTGATGTTCAAGCTCAAAAGAAAAAGAAAAAAGGCGACTCTGATGCTGCAAGCACCACAGCTCCTACAAGCGGCTCTAATGAGGCTCTGCTTTTAGGAAAATGGAAATTTGATGTAGAACACTTCAAAGGACAAATGAAAAAAGAAGCCGATAAAGTGCGTGCTACCAATCCTGAAAAAGCCAGTGAAATTGAATCGGGTATGGAAATGCTTGGCTCTATGCTTGGCTCTATGACCATAGAGTACAAAAAGGGCGGTGAAATGGAAACTTCTGTAATGGGAAGCACAGAAAAAGGTAGCTGGCGTTTGGAAGATGGCGGTAAAACGCTTGTTCAGAAAGGTAAAGAGAATGAAAGCAAGTCCCGCATCGTAGAAATTACAGCCTCTAAACTTGTTTTAGAATCTGGTGAGGGTGAAGATAAAGTACAACTTCAGTTTATCAAGTAAATCAAACACCCAAATCATTATTCAAGCCTCTTAAAATTAAGAGGCTTTTTTATTGTTTTGCTGATAAAATTTTTACTTTTACAGCAAATTGTACCAAGATTTGAGTCTTGATAGCTATGAAAGTAATCATTCCCGTTGCAGGAGCAGGTATGCGTCTGAGACCGCATACGCACACCCAACCCAAAACACTTGTTCCAATTGCAGGTAAGCCGATACTTGCTCATATCATTGACGATTTACGCAATGTAGGCTTTGAACATTTCGTTTTTGTACTCGGCTATTTAGGAGAAAAGGTAGAAGAGTTTATCAAAAACCACTACCAAAATCAAATTCAGGCGGAGTTTGTCTATCAAGAACCACGTGAAGGCTCGGCACACGCTCTTTGGATTGCCAAGCATACTTACGAAAAGGAAAATGAAATATTGATAGTTTTGGGCGATACCATTGCTACACTGGATTATAGCAAACTGCTCAAACATAAAAATTCAGTGATTTGTGTGCAAAAAGTTAGTAACCCTACCCAGTTTGGAATAGCCCAAATAGGCAAAAAAGGTGAAGTAATCAGTTTGGTAGAAAAACCTAAAATTCCTAAATCTAATTGGGCGATTGTGGGGGTGTATAAAATCAAAAATATTCCTCTTTTTTTGCAGAGCATTGAACGACTTTTTGAACGCAAACAGAAAAATCAGAACGAATACTATCTCACCGATGCCATAATGAATATGATAGAAGCAGGCGAAGCAGTTTTCAGTATGCCTGTAACCCATTGGTACGATTGTGGCAAACGTGAAACCTTGCTGGAAGCTAATGCTATTCTGCTCAATAAGCCCGAATTTCAACATCATCAAAACCTTCAATTCCCTGAAAGTGTGATAATCCCACCCGTGAGTATTGGGAAAAATTGTATTATCAAAGGTTCAATCATAGGACCCAATGTAGCTATCGGTGAGGAAAGTATTTTGGAAAATAGTATAGTCAAAAACTCAATTGTAGGCTCTTATAGCGAAATAACCAATGTGCTTCTGCAAGATTCTATCATTGGCAATGATAGCTCCGTGAAAGGTGAAAATTATATTTTAAGCATAGGCGATAATGCAGAAATCAATTTGTAAAAAAGAAGCAAGAGAAAGGAAACAATAAACTGAAAAAAATTACAAAAACTCTTCCAAATTGCCTGCTCCTTCACGTATAATTTCAAAATCATCGCTGGTACAATCTACGATAGTAGAAGGTTGTATGCCTCCTATGCCGCCATCAATGACAATATCCACCTGATTTTTGAATTTTTCGTAAATTAGTTCAGGGTCGTTGATATAGTTGATGCTCTCACCTTCGTCGTTGTGCAAAGAAGTAGTAATAATAGGATTACCCAATTCTAAAACAATTTGACGAGGTATAGGGTGGTCGGGGATACGAATACCTACGGTTTTGCGATTGTTATCTAAAATTTTAGGGACTTTATTAGTTGCAGGCAGTACAAAAGTAAAGGCTCCGGGCAAAGCCTTTTTCATCAAGCGAAAAGTAGCATTGCTCAAATTGCGAGCATATTCCGAAATATGGCTCAAATCGTGGCAAATAAAAGCCAAGTTCGCCTTTTTAGGATTGATTTGCTTTATCTGACAAATTCGCTCTATGGCACGGCTGTTGTGCAAATCACAACCCAATCCGTAAATGGTATCCGTAGGATAAATAATGATACCCCCTTCTCGCAAGCAATCTACCACTTGCTTGATTTTGCGAGGTTCAGGATTTTTGGGGTGTATAGGTAAAAAAAGTGCAGGCACGATTATTTTTGCCTGCAAGTTAAGAAAAAAGGCATAAATATCAAATTTATCTTGAGGTTGTTTAGGATTTATTTTTTTTGATAATTCTTCGGATAAAAATGACCATAAAGGATAAAATTAACAAATTTACC
>NZ_JBRCWE010000087.1:0-16998 GCF_053497555.1 Raineya sp.
CTAAGCCCGAAAAAAACATCTTAAAATTCACTTTTTTGGAAGGAAATTTCTATTGTTGTTCTTTAATTTTTTCTAAACGGACTTTTTAAGGGACGACTAAATAATTACTTTTAATTTTTACTTCATCACTTGCACCCAGCCATTACAACTTACTCCCGAAGGGCTTTCTAGATAGTAATAGTATACCCCTGCGGTAAGGTTCTTGTCGCTACCCCAGTCGTTCTGATAGTTATCAGATTTGAATACCAATTTTCCCCAACGATTCCAAATTTGTATTTTCGTATTTTTTTCAGCAATTTCAAAGTTATCGTTAATGCCATCGCCATTAGGGGTGATAACATTCGGTGGGAAAATAGGGGGCTTGGGAATAGTTACTGACTTGATAGATTTTGAAATACAACCATTCGGATTTTCTGCAAGCAAGGTAATGGTGTAAGTTTTGTTGTTTTCAGTATAGGTGTAATCATCGGGCTTTGTACCTTCCAAAAGAGTGCCATCACCCATATCCCAACGAATTTTTACAAACTTGGTGGTATCAACATTATCTGCCAGACGCAAACGCACTCGGTAGGGGGTGTTACATTCTTTGAGTAGTGTAAAGTTAAAGTCGGCAGGGGTGGCAGGTACTACTTCTACTCTTATGTTTCTTACTCTTTCACAAATGCCATCACGCATTGTAAGGGTGTAAGTAATGCTCTGCGTAGGCGAAGCGATAGGGTTGGGGATATTAGCATTGTTTAGCCCTGTGGTAGGTCGCCACTGATAAAAAGTTGCTCCACTGGCTTGCAATTGCACACTTTCGCCACGGCACAAACGCACCGTATCGGGTGGGAAAGTGAAATTAGGAAAAATCACTTTCAAATCTTTTATGGCTTGGCTGATTTGGTTACAATTCGTAACAGTGAGGCGAACTTTATAGTCGCCGGGAGCAGTGAAGGTGTAGGTAAAGTTTCTATCGGTATTTTGCGAATAGATAACATTGAAATTGACATCTAAAATTTCCCAAAGAAACTCATCGGCATCAATGGCATTGAATACGAATTGCACCCTTTGTTCGCAAGTAGTAGAGCCATCGCCTATGATTTGCAAATTACGTGGATTGACCATTTGAAAATCGGCAGTTACGTTGAGCCGAAACTTAAAAACGGCATTGTTGCAGTTGGTGCTGTTGTTGGTATTAGACCAAGCTCCCGCAGTAGTAGGAAAGCCATTCGTGCCTCCGCAAGAGGCACAAGTAGAGTGGTAAATGATACCATTTTTGGAAAAGCGGCTTGTTCCTCCATCAACGTGGTCGCCTGTTTCGTTAGAAGCATTTTCACCAAAAAAAGTAGCATACAAGAGCCGCTCCATATTGCGTTTATAGACAGCAATGTAGAAATCTCTGCCATTTACGGTAGTACGTCTGAAAGCATCTTCGGTAGTAGGCATATTGGTTACGCTACTACCCGAACCATTCAAACTGCCTCCCCAGCCCGCAATATAAATATTATTGCAATTATTTTCAGTAACTACCAAAAAAGCAGTAGGGGATATATCAGGGTTACCATCGCCTGCTCCTATACGCGTACTCCAGCGAGAAGTAGCCAAATCAGGGCTTATTTTATGAATGAATTGCCCGCTATTGGGGTTATTATACACGCCTGTACTTACAGGATAATTACCAAAAGTTTGCCCAAAGGCATAAATCTCTTCATCGGAATCCAAATCAATAAAAAAGGAAACATCTGCGGCGGAAGTACCCAAATAAGTGGTGCGAATGATATTCCCCGAAGCATCTAAACGCATAATAAAGCCATCATCACTGCCCAAAGCCGAAGGGTTCATAGCTCCTGTGGTATTGGGCAAGTTAGTGCTATTCGTGCCTCCGCCAATATATACTTCGCCTGCTTGATTGGTCTTTACTGAAAGGGCGTAATCTATCCCCGAACCGCCAACATATCTGCCCCACAAGATACCCAAACTATTATTCATTTTTACCACCAATCCATCGGCTATTCCGCTCAATGTGCCTGTAATGCCTGAGATACTAGCAGAGCGGGTAGTAGAGGCAATGTAAATGTTATCATTGGCATCGGCATAAATATCTCCTCTAAATTCATCGCCATAATTATTGATAACCATTCCCCCCGATGGCTTGATGCCGTCGTTACCACTGCCGCCAATCAGACGAGAAGCATTGAGCGTACCCGTAGGGTTCAGTTTTACTACAAAAATATCACTGCCATTGCTGTAAGAAATGCCTGAAATAGGCGTAAGACTTGAACCACCTGCAAAAGAGCCAAAAGTTGCAGGGAAATTGGTTGAACTGGTTGTTCCTAAAATCCAAAGATTATTTTGGCTATCTACTACCAAGCTATGAGGCACTTCCGAAGCCGAGCCACCAATGAAAGTGAGTTGTTGCAAAGTGGTACCTGTGGCATTGTACTTGAAAATACCAACGTCTGTGATAGTTCCTCCCGAACCTGTTGTACCAATGGTAATGGCTCCTGTAAAATTAGGAAAACTCAAACCGAATAGCGTAGCTCCCGAATACAGGTTGCCTGCGTTATCAAAAGTAGCGGTATTGCCCCAATTATCAGAAACCCCACCCGAATAGGTTGAAAACACAAGTTCAGGGTCTATGACAAGGTCGTAGTTTTTATGGTAACCTTTGGGAAAATGGAAAGAAAGCACATTGCCTTGCAGGCGAAATTCGGTAGGTACTTCCACTTTTTTACCCCTGATGATTTGGTAACTGATAGGTTTTTTCTCATAAATATTGCCTACGGAAGTTTGAATAAGCAAAGTGCCGTCAGGTAAGATTTTTACACTTTCAGCGTGTTTGTATTCCATTTGAATAACTTGGGGATTTGCTCCTGCTTTAATATAAAACTCATATTTCAGGTGGTTAGCCCCTTGAAATATGGCATAATCAATCCCTGTATAGAGATTTTTGTATAAAATACCCTCATACCCTCTTACATTTTCAGCCCAATGGCTTTTTTCGCCAATGTAATAATGATAAAGGGTAGGTTTGGCTTTGCCCAAAGATTGCACCTGTACAGGATTTGCTCCCAAAAAATCTATCACAAAGCTATGAGCCTTAATGCCGTCTTGTTTTTCGTAAATGGCAAATTCAGGGCTATCTTGATGAGCAGGCTTGTGGCGTATGTATTCAAGGGCTTTGCTATCATAGAAACTGAATTGCAGAGCATTGTTGTAGGCAAAAAGAAAGCCACTTGGCAAATCGGCACGAAAGGCAATAGATTTTTCCCATTGATTTTTATTTTCAATGAAAGTAATGCCTTGTGAAGAGGTTTTTGCCCAAACCTTCTTGCGTAATTCGTTTGCATTTTGGGAAAAAGCGATACCCCCAATCAGCCATAAATGCAGAGAAACAAGTAAAATTTTTTTCATAAGCACTTGTTTTGTAATATTTATGGCAAATTTAGGCAAAATATTGAAATATGCAAGTTTTTTGGAATGAAAGTTTTTCAGTAGATTTTTTCTATAAAGTGCAAAAACTCCGTGGTATGCCGAGCTTTGTAAGAGCGTTGCGAGGGCTTATCAGCCATAAAGCGATTGTAAGTTTGTGTGAATACTTCGTAATTTCCGTATTTACGCATAATCTTTTGAATAGTTGGCAAAGGAATAATGCCCTCGTTGTTGTAACTGAGAAAAATATATTTGAATTGAGCTTTGGAAATGATTTTTTCCAGCATTTCAGGGGCTTTTTGCTTGGAACAAAATAAAGATTTGTAATAATGAGGACGTAATCCTGTTTTGCCTTGCGGCTCAAAGTTGTTGTCGTAGAGAGCTATGGTATTGAGCAAATGATAGTTGCTCCCATACTGGCGAGCATTGTAGGGCGGGTCTAAATACAAAATATCTCCCGAAATCTTTTCTATCAACTTTTCAGCTTCGCCGTGATAAACTTCGTGTGTATGGTGATTGACTTCAAAATGGGCAGGTTCTAAAAAAAGTGGTTTTTGAGCAGTTTTTTTGAGATTTTTCAGATAGGCTCCATACACAGAAGCAGTATTAGCTACTTTATCGGCACTTTCTAAAAGAGAGCATAGCAAGAAAAAATATTCATCTTCGGAAATGTTTTTTCTCAAATATTCAATTTCGCTACGTACAGCATCTATTTTTTTCCCATTTTCTGCTGAAAAATACTTGCGAAAGCTCCCTTTTTCAGCATAATGTTTGTAAATAAATCCTTCCTTTCCTTTAAGGGAATTTAGATAGAGCAAATTTTGAAATGAAATTTCTTGATGGTTTTGAATATAATTTCTGTTGAGTACAAAAGCATAATATTCGGTATCACTGGCAATGATTTTTTTTACTTTATTCTTAAAAATTCGCCCTACAATGCCCGTTCCTGCAAAAGCATCATAAAAAATAGCCTTTGATAATTTTTCTTGACCAACAACTTCTAAAATAGTTTCACGTATAAATGGAATAAGTGTATATTTTGAGCCAATGTAGTTCATAATTCAAAAATCTAGCCCTTTTCCCCAACAAGTGGATATTTATTTTCCTTGAAAATTGGGCTTGCGTTTTTGCAAAAAGGCTTGTACGCCCTCGGCAAAGTCTTGGGTTTTGAAGTTTTTACCCTGATTTTCGGCTTCTATTTCCAAAGTCTTTTCCAAACTTCCTTTGAAACCCTCACGCAAATTTGCTTTGGTATGCTTGATAGCCACCCAAGGACCCGAAGCCAAGCGTTCTGCCATTTCTCTGACAACCTTATCCAGTGTTTCTTCTTCGCAAATTTTATTGAGCAAGCGTAAATGATAAGCCTCTTCGGCTGTGAAAATGCTTGCCATTGTCATTAGCTCAAAGGCTTTGTAATACCCTATGCGGCGGGGCAGGAAAAACGCACCACCACCATCACTTGAAAGAGCAATATTCGTAAAAATTTCGCTGAAGCGGGCATCTTCTGCGGCAAAAAGCATATCGCAAGCAAGAGCCAGATTAAAGCCCAAACCTACACAAACACCACGAATTTTCGCAATAATGGGTATATCGGTGTAGTGCATTGCCAAAATAAGCGGATTGACGCAGGTTTTTAAGTATTCTGTAACCCCAGCCATTAACTCTGCTCCGCCTGCTACCAAATCGGCACCACTACAAAAATCTTTTCCTGCTCCTGTAAGAATAATAACTCTTGTGCCATCTGTTTCACTTTCCTTGATAGCTTCGTGGATTTGCAAAACCATTTGTTTGGTAAGAGCATTTTTGCGTGTTGGGTTATTGAGTGTTATGGTCTTGATATGATTTTCAAGATGTACCAAAACAGGATTTTCGTTCATAAAAAAGGTTATTTTTTGAATTTTACGTAAATTTTACTAATAGCTTCTGCCATTTTTCTGTCTTTTTCGGTAACGGTATTGCCCGCATCGTGTGTGGTGAGGGCAATTTCTACTTTATTATACACGTTTGCCCACCAAGGATGATGGTTCATTTGTTCTGCAAGCAAGGCAACTTGCGTCATAAAGGCGAAGGCTTCCGAGAAATCAGAAAACTCAAATTTTGCCCGCAATTCGTTGTTTTGTTCTTGCCACATAAGATTTTGAAATTTTTTAGGTCAAAATTTTCTAATTGTCAAATCTTTAATAAACGTCTTATTACCTCTTTCCTGCCTCTTGCTTCCTAATTTATCCAAGCCACGAAGCGACTTCTTCTTTGGTTGGGTTTTTCACGTTTTCCAGTTTCATTTTCTTTCTCATTCCACAAATATCGTTGAAAAGTTTATTCACGTCCCATTTTTTTAGCTCCTCAATGGTAAGAATTCCCATTTTTTGCAAAATAGGTACGAGTTCTTCTCTAATCCCCAAAGCAGTATAATCTTCCATTTTAGCCATTTGAGGCTTCTTTTCAGGACGCATTTGTGGGAAAAATATCACTTCTTGAATGGAAGGCTGGTTGGTCATAATCATTGTGAGCCTATCAATACCAATACCAATACCTGCCGTAGGTGGCATACCATATTCCAAAGCTCGCAAGAAATCTTCGTCCATTGCCATAGCTTCTTCATCGCCGCGTTCGGCGAGGCGAAGTTGTTCTTCAAAGCGTTCTCGCTGGTCAATAGGGTCATTTAGCTCGGAATAGGCATTGCAAATTTCTTTGCCGTTGCAAATGACTTCAAAACGTTCTACCAGCCCTGGTTTATTGCGATGCTTTTTGGTAAGGGGCGACATTTCCACAGGATAATCCATAATAAAAGTAGGCTGAATGAGGTGAGGCTCAACTTTTTCACCAAAAATTTCATCAATGAGTTTGGCTTTTCCCATAGAGCTATCCACTTCAATACCCATTTTTTGAGCTTCTTGGGCAAGTTCACTTTCGGAAAGTTTGTCAATATCCAACCCTGTAAATTGCAAGATAATTTCTTGCATTGTATAACGTT
This sequence comes from Raineya sp., assembly GCF_053497555.1. Classification (NCBI taxonomy): domain Bacteria; kingdom Pseudomonadati; phylum Bacteroidota; class Cytophagia; order Cytophagales; family Raineyaceae; genus Raineya; species Raineya sp. Next base: position 6,389 of record NZ_JBRCWE010000087.1, read on the forward strand.
TCCAAGGGCGTTTGAAATCAATCGTATGCTCTCCTACACGTACCTGTGTAGAGCCGTGCAAATCCAAGGCAACTTTTTCAATCATTGCCTCTACGGTATCAGCCATCCAGTGGTAATCTTTGTAAGCTACATAAATTTCCACTTGTGTAAATTCAGGATTATGGAAACGGCTCATACCTTCGTTGCGGAAGTCTTTGGCAAACTCAAAAACCCCTTCAAAACCTCCTACAATAAGCCTTTTGAGGTAAAGTTCGTTGGCAATACGCAAATAAAGTGTCATATCCAGCGTATTGTGGTGGGTGATAAAAGGACGAGCCGCCGCTCCGCCGTGTATGGGTTGCAGAATGGGCGTTTCAACCTCCAAATAACCTCTTTCTTGCAAAAACTGACGAATAGAATTGACAAGTTTGGAGCGTTTGATGAAAATATCCTTTACGTGAGGATTGACAATCAAATCTACATAACGCTGGCGGTAGCGTTGTTCGGGGTCGGTGAAGGCATCATAAGTTTTTACATTGCCTTGCTCATCTTTTACCTCTTTTACGATAGGTAAGGGGTGTAAAGATTTGCAGAGCAATTTGAAACTTTTTACGTGTAGGGTTATTTCGCCTGTTTTGGTGGTAAAAACAAAACCTTGCACACCTATAATATCGCCAATATCCAAAAGTTTTTTGAATACCGTATTGTAAAGCGTTTTGTCTTCGGTAGGGCAAATATCGTCCCTTTGCACGTAAATTTGTATCCTGCCTGTGGAATCTTGCAGTTCGGCAAAAGAAGCTGAACCCATAATCCGGAAGCTCATTAGCCTACCAGCCAAAGATACAGCTTGGTATTTTTCAGGATTGTGAGGGAAATCTCGTAAAATCTCTTGGGCATACGCCGTAACTTCAAAAGTTTCGGCAGGGTAGGGGTCTATGCCCATTTTCATCAATTCCTCACGTTTTTGGCGTCGTAGAATTTCTTGTTCGCTTAAATTTTGCATAGCTTGATTTACAAATTAAGTGTTGCTCTTGTTTTTATTTGCAAAAACAAGACTGCAAATTTTGGAAAAATGTTTGGAAAAAGCAAAATCTATTGCATTGAAGGCAAAAGTAAAGAAGAATCGCCGTAGCTTAAAAAGCGGTAGTTATGCTGTAAGGCGTGATTGTAGATTTTTCGCCAATCTTCACCCACAAAAGCCGCAATGAGCAGAACAAGCGTAGTTTGTGGCAGGTGAAAGTTGGTTATCAAGCCTTTACATACCTTAAATTGGTAGCGTGGGTAAATGAAAATTTCAGTACTGCCTTGCAATTCGGTGAGTTTATGTTTTTGCAATAGTTCTTTAATTGCCTGCAAAGCCTCTGATAGGGAAGGTTGCTTGCTTGCAGGAATTTCGTAAGGAATTTGCTGTTTAACTTGCAAGATAGGCGAGTTTTGCCTACCTAAAGCAATTTCTGCTCCAAACCAATACAAACTTTCAAGCGTACGCATTGAAGTTGTACCTACGGGTATAATGGTCTTATGAACATTGTTTATCAAGTTTTCAATGTTTTGTAAAGAAACCAATAAACGCTCTGCGTGCATTGTATGGTCTTGAAAATTAGCTACTTTGATGGGTTGAAATGTGCCTGCTCCTACGTGTAGCGTGAGAAAATCGTAAGAAATACTTTGATTTTTCAAATTTTCAAAAACACCTTCCGTAAAATGCAGACTTGCCGTTGGGGCGGCGACTGCTCCTTCTTTCTGAGCAAAAATAGTTTGGTAACGTTCCTTATCTTTTTCGCTTACTTCTCTCTTGATGTAGGGGGGCAAAGGAATTTTTCCCAGTTGCTCAATGATTTCAGCGAAACTGATATGCTCGTTATTCCATTCAAAAAGCACTTGGGTTTCGTTTTGTAGCGTTGCTTTGAGCTGTATCGGCTCATTTTTGAGCGTAAATTCGTACCAAATAGGCTCTTTGAAACGCTTTTTATTCCCTATCATACATTCCCATACGCATTGCTTACGAGCTTGCATTGCACTGGCAACTATGCGAGAAGGTAAAAGAGGTTCAAGCAAGAAAATTTCAATCCAAGCACCCGAAGACTTTTGCAAAAGCAAGCGTGCGGGAATAACTTTGGTGTCGTTGAAAACTAAAAAACTATCTTGGGGTAAAATTTGAGGCAATTCGTAGAAAATATGGTCGGAAATTGTGCCTTTATTGTAGAAAAGAAGTTTGGCGTGGTCGCGTTGGGGTAAAGGCTCTTGGGCAATACGCTCAGCAGGCAAATGATAATCAAAATCTGATAGTTGCATTGATAAATTTAGCGTTCAAGGGTTTGAGGTTGGGAAGGTTCTGAAATTTGCCAAAACAAGGTCTTTGAGTGCAACCCAAAGACCTTGTTTTCAGAAATCATCATTTTAAGCCTCTTCACCGATTTTTTTCAGCCCTCTCTTACGAGTAGTTTTCTCTTCGGTAACTTGTTGTACTTCTTCTACTCCCGCAAGTATTCTCCCGCAATGCTCACAAACGATGATTTTTTTCTTTTCACGAATATCTACTTGCCTTTGAGGAGGCACCATACTATAACAGCCACCACAAGCATCTCTGCGTACAAGCACTACGGCTAATCCATTAGAAGAGTTTTTGCGGATTTTCTCGTAAGAAACAAGCAAACGCTCATCAATCTGATTTTTCTGCTTTTCTCTTTGGGCTAAAAGATTTTTCTCGTCCTCCTCACTTTCTTCAATGAGTTGGGCAAGTTCTTTTTGTTTTTCTTCTAAAAACTTTTTACGCTCGGTAAGCGTCTTTCTTACATTTTCAATTTCGGCTTTTTTGGCATCAATTTTATCTTTGGCTTCTTTGGTTTTTTTGTCGCAAAGCACTATTTCCAACTCTTCCGATTCAATTTCTTTGGCGAGGGCTTCGTATTCACGATTGTTTTTCACGTTCATTTGTTGCCCTTTGTATTTATCAATGAGCTTTTCAGCTTCTTTTTTTCGGTTTTTCATTTCATTGATTACCTGCTCCCATTCTTTGATTTGCTCTTCAAATCGCTGAATACGCGTCTGATAGCCGGCGATTTCATCTTCAAGGTCTTGTACTTCATTGGGCAAATCTCCACGCAAGCGTTTTATACTATCCAGTTCGCTATCAATTTTTTGCAACTTCAAAAGAGCCTCTAATTTTTGCTCAATGCTTTTTTCTGCTATTTGTGCCATAAAAATTGGGATTTCGTTTCAAAACGCAAAATTAGTAAAAATAATTGACAGGATTGGTAGAAATTTGAGAAATTTTTAGAGGAGCGGTACAATTTTTTTCTTTCAGTAATTGAGCAAGTAAGTTTTTGGTAAAATTTTCACTTTCGTAATGTCCTATATCAGCAAGGAGAATTTGCCTATCGGCATCAAAAAATTCGTGATATTTTACATCTGCCGTAATGAAAACATCAGCTTTTTGTGCGATAGCCTTTTTGAGCAAAAAAAAGCCACTTCCTCCACATAAAGCTACCTTACGAATGGGCTTATGCAACAGGGCTGTATGCCTAATAACCCTAAGTTGCATTTTTTCTTTTAGAAACTGCAAAAACGCTTGCTCACTCATTTCTGTTTCTAAAACACCCATAGCACCTGCCCCTACTTCTTGGTTTTCATTTTCCAAGTTATGTAAATAGTAGGCAATTTCCTCGTAAGGGTGGGCTTTGCGTAATGCTTTGAAAATATCATTTTTGACGTGAGCGGGGAAAATTACTTCCAATCTTGTTTCGGGGGCTTGTTCCAAGTACCCTTGCGTGCCTGAAAAGGGATTGGCTTTTTCGTTGGGGCGATATGTGCCAATGCCTTCCAAGCGAAAACTGCAATCTTGATAGTTGCCGATTTGACCTGCCCCTGCTTGCCAAAGTGCCTCTAAAACTTGCTGTGCGTACTCGTGTGGGCAAAAGGTGGTGAGTTTGTAGAGATTTTGTGTAGTAGGTGCTAAAACTCTGACGTCTCGCAAGCCTAAAACAGAAGCTATCTGAAAATTTACACCTCCCATTACGTTATCCAAATTGGTATGAATAGCGTATAAGGCAATATTGTGCTGAATGGCTTTGATAAGCACGCGTTCCACATAATTTTTTCCTGTGAGTGTTTTGAGCGGCTTGAATACAATGGGGTGATGAGCAACAATGAGGTTGCAATTTTCACGAATAGCTTCGTCCAAAATGGCTTCTGTGATGTCTAAACTTATCAAGATACCTGTAATGTTTTCCTCTAAATTACCATAAATCAAACCTGCATTATCATAGCTTTCTTGATAAATAGTGGGTGCAAAACCTTCCAAGAGGCTTATTACTTCTCTGATTTGCATAAAGCGAAACTTTAAGTTTTGAAAAAAGATGTAATTTTTCTTTGCTTTTTGCAGTTGCCTGAAAGTATAATTTTATTAGCTTTGCAAAAATAGAAAATTTTACTTCTGCAAATTGCCTTGCTATGGAAAACTTAATAATTAAGGCTACCGAACAAACCGCTGATGTAGTGCTTAATGCGAATGAGGGGAAAATTGAATTTTCAGGAGTTTCTATACCCGAAGATTCTTATTCCTTCTTTACGCCTATTTTGCGATGGCTTGATGCATATACCGAAAAAGCACCTGCTAAAACAATAGCAACCTTCAATATAATGTATTGCAACACGAGCTCTTCAATGTATATTTCCGAAATTTTGCGAAAACTTCGCAAGCTCAAATCCACGGGCAAAGAAGTGGAAATTCATTGGTACTACGAAGAAGATGATGATGATATGCGTTTGCTCGGAGAGGATTTCAAACGCATTAGCCAACTGAATTTTAAGATTTTAGTTGCTCCTTCTGCTATTTGAGTAACTTTTTGAGTTCGGGCTTTACTACTTTCCCCATAGCGTTACGAGGAAAATCCTCTACAAAAAGAATTTTGGAAGGGATTTTGTAGTAGGCAAGTATTTCTTTCAGCCAATTTTTAAGGGCAACTTCATCAAGTTCTTTGCTTTTGGCTATTACAAAAGCAACAATTCTCTCGCCTTTATCCTCATCATCAATACCTACCACTGCACAATCGTTTATTTGTGGGTGTTGGCGTAAGGTTTCCTCAATTTCAATCGCTGAAACTTTGTAGCCAGCAGTTTTGATAATATCCGTAGATTTTCTACCTAAAATTTTGAAGTATCCTTCTTCATCTTGTAGAGCTATATCACCTGTTTTGAAAAAGCTATCAGGGGTAAAACTTTCTTGGGTGGCTTCTGCTCTGTTCCAATAGCCTATGAAAACATTATCGCCTTTTACCTGAATTTCGCCTGCTTCGCCCTGTGGTACAGGTTGGTTGGTTTCATCAACCAAACGCACTTGAATATTGGGCAAAGGCACACCCACAAAACCTGCTTTTCTTTTGCCGTGCAATGGGTTACTGATAGCCATACCGATTTCACTCATTCCATAACGTTCTAATAGAAAATGCCCACTGATTTTTTCCCATTCCTCTAAAATACTTACAGGTAAAGCCGCCGAGCCCGAAATCATTAGTCGCATAGATTTGCAAGCATTTTGCATAGCAATTTTTTCAGCTTCGCTGGCTTTGTGCCATTCATCAATGAGGCGTTTGTAAATAGTAGGCACTGCCATAAACACAGAAAAAGGCTCATTCTGCCACATTTGCCAAACTTTTTGGGCATCAAACTTGGGCAAAAATACGACTTCGGCTTTTGCGTACAAAGCACAATGCAGAGCATTCACAATGCCGTGAATATGATGTAAGGGAAGTACGTGTAAGATTTTATCTGTTTTTTGCCATTCCCAAGCCTTGACTAATGTTTCAATTTGAAATCGTAAATTTTTGTGTGTAAGTACAACCCCTTTGGGCTTACCTGTGGTGCCAGAGGTGTAAATCATCAAAGCCGGATTTTCTAAATCTACTTTGGGCAGATCGGGAAAACTTTGTAAATTTTCTAAACATTGTTCAATTTTTTGCCAAATAATACTTGGTACAGAAAATTCTTCAGAAGCGAAATCGTTGTGTGAAATCACAAGAGAAGCCTCACTATCTTGAATAAAATATTCCATTTCGGCTTTGGGGTGTAGGGGCGAAAGAGGTACAGATATTCCTCCTGCAAGCCATATACCCCATTGTACGGCAACATACTCGCAACAAGAAGGAAACAAATGGGCAATTCTCGCTCCTTGCAAATGCTTTACTCCTTGATTTGCAAGTAAGAAAAGAGCTACTTTTTGGGCTTTTTCCAAAAGTTCTTGATAGGTGTATTGCCCTTTTTCGTCGCGAATGGCAACACTTTTACAAAAACGATTTGTTTCAATCCAAAGCATTGATAAATGTAGTAAAAAACTTTTCGCAAAAATAGCAGTTTTGTGTAGAAAGTTTCAAAAAATCAATTTGTTTGTTTCTGACGCTTTTTTCTGCTATCTTTGGCACTTAAATTTTTTTACTTAAAGTTAAAGTATGGACAAAATCATCATTTTAGACTTTGGCTCGCAATATACGCAACTCATTGCCCGCAGAATACGAGAATTTAACGTTTTTTGCGAAATTTATCCTTTTCACCATTTACCAACACTTAGCCCCGAAATAAAAGGAATTATTCTTTCAGGTAGTCCTTGCTCTGTAAGAGATAATAACTCGCCTGATATAGATTTGCAGACTATCCGTAAAAAAGTGCCTATTTTAGGAATTTGCTACGGAGCCCAACTGCTCGCTCAAAAATTTGGCGGTAATGTAGAACCTTCGGCTACACGCGAGTATGGACGAGCCAATCTTACTGAATTTGATGCAGAAAATCCGCTTTTTCATCATATTTCGCCTCATTCGCAAGTATGGATGAGCCACGGCGATACAATTACACAAATACCCACTGATTTTACAACCATTGCCCGCACCGAAAGCATACCCGTTGCGGCTTTTCAGGTACAAAACGAAGCAACTTTTGGCTTACAATTTCACCCCGAAGTTACACACTCTCTGGAAGGAAAGCAGATTTTACAGAACTTTGTTTTAGAAATTTGTGGCTGTCAGCCTACTTGGACACCTACGTCTTTCATTCAGAGCAGTGTGGAGGCTCTAAAACAGGAATTAGGAAATGATAAAGTGGTATTAGGTCTTTCAGGCGGAGTAGATTCCAGCGTAGCGGCTTTGCTTTTGCACAAAGCTATCGGAAAAAATCTTTACTGCATTTTTGTAGATAATGGGCTTTTGCGTAAAAATGAATTTGAAAGCGTGTTACATTCTTACCAAGATTTAGGCTTGAACGTAAAAGGCGTTGATGCCAAAGCTGAATTTTACCAAGCCCTCGCAGGACTCACCGACCCCGAAGCCAAACGTAAAGCTATTGGAAAAACATTTATTGATGTCTTTGAGCGTGAAGCCCATCAAATAAAAGACGTAAAATGGCTCGCACAAGGTACAATTTACCCTGATGTAATTGAAAGCGTAAGCGTTTCAGGACCTTCGGTAACTATCAAATCACATCATAATGTAGGCGGTTTGCCCGAAAAAATGAACTTGAAAGTCGTAGAACCGCTTAAAATGCTGTTCAAAGATGAAGTTAGAAATATTGGCAAAGAATTAGGCTTGCCTATCAATATTTTGCATCGCCACCCTTTCCCCGGACCAGGGCTTGCTATTCGTATTTTAGGAGAGGTTACCGCTGAAAAAGTGAGCCTTTTGCAAGAGGTTGATGCTATTTTTATTGAAGGGCTGAAAAAAGCGGAACTCTATGATGCCGTATGGCAAGCAGGAGCTATTTTGTTACCTATTCAGAGCGTAGGTGTAATGGGCGATGAACGTACTTATGAGCGAGTAGTGGCTTTGCGTGCTGTTACGAGTACAGACGGAATGACCGCCGATTGGGCAAGATTGCCTTATGAATTTTTAGCTCAAATTTCCAACCAAATCATCAATCAGGTGAAAGGGGTGAATAGAGTAGTATTGGATATTTCTTCCAAACCACCTGCTACTATTGAGTGGGAATAAAACTCGGAAGCGTGGGATAGAAAACAGAATGAGATATTAACAAGTTCTTAAACTTTACTTGGAATTTTTTGAAAATAAACATTTTATCCAAAGTGGAACATATTGCCGTAGAATCCTCAATGCTAATTTCCGTAGCTTACGATGCCAAAGAGCAAATTTTAGAAGTAAAATTCAAACAGTGGGAGGTGTATCAATATTTTGAAGTACCTTCAAACGTATTTGAGGAATTGCTCAAAGCCGAATCAAAAGGTAGGTATATGAGAAGTTACGTGATTGATTGCTATCCGTATGTACGTGTGCGATAAAAACTTTGCCAATTAAGAAATGTCTGAGAAATTTGATTACATATTTGCAGAAAATCCATTTTTAGCTAAACTGGCTCAAATTATCCAAGAAATTGGCACAGAAGCCTACTTGGTAGGCGGTTTTGTGAGAGATTTGCTTTTGGGGCGTACAGGTAAAGATATTGATATTGTTTGTGTAGGAAGTGGGGTTGAGTTTGCTTTGAAAGTGGCTCAAAAGTTAGACGAAAATATTTCTGTTACCACCTACCGCAATTTTGGGACAGCAATGTTTCGCTACAATGAATGGACTTTGGAGTTTGTAGGAGCAAGAAAAGAATCTTACAATCGTCATTCACGTAAGCCTGTGGTGGAAGACGGCACTCTGCAAGACGACCAAAATCGCAGAGATTTCACTATCAATGCCCTTGCTATTTCGCTGAATAAGCAAAATTTTGCTCTACTCATAGACCCCTTTGGTGGGGTAGAGCATTTGCGTAAAAAGATTATCCAAACACCTCTCAATCCTGATATTACTTTTTCCGATGACCCTTTGCGAATGATGAGGGCTATTCGTTTTGCCTCAAAACTTGCCTTTGATATTGCCCCTGAAACCTTTGAAGCAATTATACGAAATAAAGAACGCATACAAATTGTTTCCCAAGAGCGTATCACTGATGAACTCAATAAAATTATTCTTTCCGATAAGCCCTCTTATGGTTTTAAGCTACTTTTTCATTCAGGACTTTTGCATTATATTTTTCCTGAAATGGTAGAACTGCAAGGAGTAGAAGCCGTAGGCGATAAAAGGCATAAGGATAATTTTTATCATACTTTGCAGGTATTAGATAATTTGAGCGAAAAAACAGAAGATTTATGGCTTCGTTGGGCGGCTATTTTACACGATATAGCCAAACCTGCTACCAAACGCTTTGATGAAAAAGTAGGTTGGACTTTTCACGGACACGAGGAAAAAGGAGCTAAAATGGTGCCGCATATTTTCCGAAAACTCAAATTACCTATGGGCGAAAATATGCGTTTTGTACAAAAATTGGTTCGCTTGCATCTAAGACCCATTGCTTTGGTGAAAGATAATATCACGGATTCTGCTTTACGCCGATTGCTTTTTGAGGCAGGAAGCGATTTGGAGGCTCTTATGCAACTATGTCGTGCTGATATTACTTCCAAAGACCACCAAAAAGTAAAAAAGTATTTAGCCAACTTTGATAAAGTAGAGCAAAGACTCAAAGAAATTGAGGAAAAAGACCGCTTGCGTAACTTTCAGCCTGTTATTACAGGAGAGCTGATAATGGAAACTTTTGGCTTGAAGCCTTGTCCGGAGGTGGGGCTTATAAAAACAGAAATACGAGAGGCTATTTTAGAGGGTGAAATTCCCAATACCTTGCCTCAAGCCTATGAATTTATGCTTCAGGTGGGTAGAAAACACGGCTTGAAGCCTTTGAAAAATGATATTCCTACGCAGTAGCTTACTTCCTTGTACTCTTTTTCTAAATTTGTGTAAAATATCCTATGAATGAAAACACAGGTTTTTTTCCCTTACGGCATCAGCAATTTTGCACAGATAGCCACACAAAACTATGTGTATGTAGATAAAACTGCCTATCTTGAATTATTTGAGGAAAGGCAGGAAAAGTTTGTGAGCTATCTGCGTCCTCGCCGTTTTGGGAAAAGTTTGTTTGTTTCGCTCTTGGAGCATTATTACGATATAAACCGAAAAGCAGATTTTCAGAAATTATTTGCTAATTATTATATTGGAAAAAATCCTACCTCAAATGCAAATAGCTATCGGATACTACTTTTCAATTTCAGTGCCATAGATACCCGTACAGCGGAAAGTAGCTATCGCGACTTTGCAAAGAGCGTACGCATATCGGTCAGGGGGTTTTTGATGGGGTACAAACTGCTTAGCTATCAAGAAGCTGAGAGATTTGTTGCAGAAGATCCTCCCGAAATAGTTTTGAGAAACTTTTTCGACTTTTACGAAAAGAGATTTTTAGAGAACAAGATTTACTTGCTTATTGACGAATACGACCACTTTACGAATGAAATCCTTGCCCGCAGTATTCAAGAGTTCAAAGAAACGGTATCGCTGAATGGCTATGTACGAAAGTTTTACGAGGCAATCAAAAACGCTACCCAGCAGGGCATTGTAGATAGGTTTTTCATTACAGGGGTTTCACCAATTACAATGGATAGCCTGACGAGTGGCTTTAATATCGTCAAGCATCTTACTCACGAAGAAGAGTTTGAGGCAATGATGGGCTTTTCGGAGGCAGAAGTAAGAGAACTATTAAATTTGGTGCTAACTGATAAAACTCGTGAGGAGCAAATAATGCAAGATTTGCGAGATTACTAC
>NZ_JBRCWE010000088.1:0-15994 GCF_053497555.1 Raineya sp.
TTTCTGGCTCTTTCAGATGTGTCTGTATTTATCCCGCTGAAATTAAAAAACAATATCCGATAGCTATTTGCCTTTGTAGTAGGATTTTTGCCAATGTAATAATTAGCAAATAGTTTCTGAAAATCTGCTTTTCGGTTTATATCGTAATAGTGTTCCAAGAGCGAAACAAACAAACTTTTCCCAAAACGGCGAGGACGCAAATACACCAAAAAACGTTCCCGCATAGTTTCCAGTAGTTCTATGTAGGAAGTCTTATCTACATACACATACTCGCTGACTACTTGGGGGAAATTGCTCAATCCATAAGGGAAAAAAACCGCCATAGCTTTTGATTTTTAGCAAAATTACGCAAAAAAAGCTATGGATAAAATAAAAGCCCCTGATTTTCGTCAAGGGCTTTGAGCATTTATCATTTCTTTTTGAGTATTTCTTGGTAACGCTTGGGTTCTTTCAATATTTTGATAGCTTCTGCCAATTCTTTATCATCATCAAAACGAGCTTCTACTTGTCCTTTTTCATAAAAATAGCGGGTGCAGATTTCCATTTCCAGCAGTTCTCTGATTTCATTTTTGAAGGTAATAAGGTCTGCTTCTTTGTTTTTGGCTATTTTGTTTTTCAGCAGGTTGAAATCGTTTTGCAAGTTTTCATAAACTTTTTCTTTTTTAGCTGTTTCTACAAGATTTTGGAAGTTTTTTTCCAAGTCGGTAGTATAAGCATAATCTTTGTTTTTCACCCAAGCAACAAAATTTTGATAATCGGCATCTGAAAGGCTGAACTCTTTGGCAGATTTTACGTTGGGTTGTGGATTTTTCAGCACATACTCGTTGGCATACTCAAATAACAAGTTTTTGGCAATCAGATTTTGAGCAATAGGGCTTAATTCCTCTTTTTCCAAGATGATGTCAGGTTCAAGTCCTGCCCCATCATAGACGGTTCTGCCTGCACGCGTCTTAAAGGCACGGCGAAGCGAATCAGGAATTTTACCTGCTTTTCCTTCTTTATCTTTATGGCTATAATCAATTGCCTGAATACATCTGCCGCTGGGAGTATAGTATTTGGCTACTGTAATTTTTACTTGACAATTGTAGGCAAGCAAGCGTGTGCTTTGCACCAACCCTTTGCCAAAACTTCTTTGCCCCACCAAAACGCCCCTATCATAATCTTGCACTACCCCTGCCACAATTTCAGAAGCAGAGGCACTATTGCCATTGATAAGCACCACCAAAGGAATATCCATATCCAAAGGGCTTTTCAAGGTTTTATAGGTTTTATTCCATTCGCCAATCTTGCCTTTGGTAGAAACCACCTCAACATCTTTGGGCAAAAACAAATTCGCAAGATTGATAGATTCGTGCAAAAGCCCACCAGGGTTGCCACGCAAATCTAAAATAACGCTTTTTGCCCCTTTGCTTTTTAACTCTTCTACGGCTTTCTGAATAGAATGTGCCGCTCCTGCGGTAAATTCAGTAAGTTGTACATAGCCAATATCTCCCTCAAAAATATCGTAATAAGGCAAATGATTGATTTTGATACGCTCACGTTTGATTTTAACTTTTTCGGTTTGGGTTGCTCCATAACGCTTTATGATTAGCTCTACTTCTGTTCCCGGTTGTCCTTTGAGCAACTTACTCACATCATTATAGTTTTTAGCATTTACTTTTACTTCGTTGATTTGCAAAATCTCGTCTCCGATTTTAAGTCCTGCTCTTTTTGCGGGGGTATCTTCGTGAGGCATTATGACCAGCACTTTGCCATTTCTTGTGCCAATGGTTGCCCCTATTCCACCGTATTCGCCTGTGGTACGGGTGCGATAATCTTCAATTTCATCTTCGGAAATAAAAACCGTGTAAGGGTCTAAGGATTTCATCATCGCATCTATGCTGGTACGCATTGTTTTGGAAGGATTTAGCTCATCAACATAGTAATTATTCACTTCCTTATAGAGTGTTGTAAAAATCTGTACGTTTTTAGCAATCTCGAAGGCATTATCTTGGGGTTCTTTGTTGAAGGCAAAAAGAACAAAAGCCAAAGCCGCAACCCCTATCGTTCCAGAAAGAAATATAAGTCTTTTTTTCATTGTTGCATTTATTTTCATTACCAAACGTAAATGTATCAAAAATAGTGCAGAAAACCTAATTTTTTGAGTTTTTTTGTAATTTTGCAGAAATTTAGCTATGCAGTATCAGAGTATCCGAAATTTTACGCAAGCCATTTACAAAGAAAAAGGCAGTAAATTTTTAGCCTTTGCCTATCCTGTAAGTACAGAGATAGAAATCAGAAGCATTTTAGAAAAAGTGCGTAAAGAGTATTCTGATGCCTCTCACCATTGCTACGCCTATATTTTGGGAGCCAATGGCGAAAAATGGCGAGCCAATGACGATGGCGAACCTCATCATTCGGCAGGCACGCCTATTTTACAACAAATCAAGTCTAAAAACTTAAAAGATGTGTTGGTGATTGTAGTGAGATACTTCGGAGGCATAAAACTTGGTGTAAGTGGCTTGATAAATGCCTACAAAACCGCAACTGCTTTGGCTCTTGAAAGTGCTGAAATTTGCGAAAAAACTGAAACCTGCCCCCTATCTATCACCTATAATTATGATGAAACAAGCGAAGTAATGCAACTCATTCACCAACACAAACTTACCATTGCCCAACAAAGTTTTGATTTATTCTGCCACGCTACTATTTTAGTAGCCAAAACCGACTATGAAAATATTTTTCCAATTTTTGCAAAATGGCAAAAAAACTATGAAACGAGTAGCGATAATTAGTTCCTGCCTTTTATGGCTGTTTTTCTTGTTTGCTTGCAGTCCGAAAGACTGCCTAAAAAGCACAGGCTCAATCCGAAAAGAGTTCAGGGCTGTTCCTTTTTTCAATAAAGTTTACACCTACGACAACATTAGCATAGTTTTACAAGAAAGTGATAGCCTTTTTGTAGAAGCAGGAGAAAATCTGCTGGAAAAAATTATTTTAGAAGTACGTGGAGATAGTTCTTTGCATATTCGCAACCAAAATACTTGCAATTTTACTCGCGATTTCAATACGCCTGTACGCGTGTATGTAGGCGTGAAAAATTTGTTTTATATCAAATGGCAAAGTTTTGGCAATTTGGAAAGTAATGGAAAAATACAATTTTCCCATTTACAAATGGATTTTACAGAAACCAGCCCCAAAATTAGTTTGGAAGTGCAGTCTTTAGGCTTATATCTTTTCAGCAATGCAGGAGCGGAGTTCTCGCTGAAAGGTCAAAGTGATTTTTTTAGCTTTTATCATTTAGGCTACGGCAAAGTAGATGCCTCTGAAATGCTCACCAAAAATGCAGGCATCATCAACGAAGGGCAAAATCATATTTGGGTGCGAGTAAGCGATACACTCAGAGCAGAAATCAGGAGTTCGGGGAATATTATTTTGAGGCAAAGTCCGCAAAGACAAGAAGTAAAAATCACAGGAACAGGGAAAATTTGGCTACAACCTTAAAAATTTAGGGGTAATTTTTTCAAGCTACCCCTATCCATTTAGCCTACAAGTAAGCTGAAAGCCTTACAGTTTTACCGCACATACTATCATCAATGGTAAAAATGAGTTTTCCTTTTTTAGAACCATCGCTGGTGTAAATGCCTTTTCCTGCCTCACAACTTACAGAAGTTGAACCGCCATTGTGATACAGCGTTACGTGTGCCGAACCTGTATAGATACGAATATCTTGTTTGGTATCATTGACGATTTTTACAAAACCGCCCAATTTTACATTTTCAATGGGATCAGTTGCGGGCTTCAAAGTAGTGAATGAAGCACCTACCAAAGCCAAAACAGCAAAGCCGAAAGGAATGAGCATTTTTTTCATAAAATTTAGTTTTTTAGGGTTAAACAATGGTTCAAAGTTAAGTGCTATTCTGCCTTTTTTTGTGAATAAATTCACCAAACATACATTTTTCTTTACGAATAATGAATTCTGCTTAACAAAAGGTGATTTATTTCTTGCAAAACAAGAATTTTGTCGCTACCTTTCTGCTGAAATTCATCAAAGCAATGAAAAACGCTATTTTAGTTTTTTGTTGGGGTATTATGCTTCAAGGCGTTTTAGCTCAAAATCCTTCTGTTTCAGGAGTTTCGGGGGCAAGTAATGCGGCAATGGCAGGCGTTGGAGCGTCAGTAGCGAATGAGTGGGCAATTTTTAACAATATAGGAGCTTTATCTGCTTACCAAGACATTTTGCCAAGTGCTATGCTTGCTTTTGAAAATCGCTTTGGTATCAAAGCTCTCAATAGCTACCATTTCGGAATAGTAAGTCCTTTTGCATTTGGAGGGGTAGGTGGAATGACTTTCCAACGCTTTGGAGATAAGCATTTTAATCAAACCCAAGTAGGGATAGGTTATAGCCACCAAATAAGTTTGGTGAGTGTAGGAGCAAAAATAAATTATTTTCAAATTGCCGTAGATGACCAAATTGGCATTACACAAGGGGCAAGAAGTAATTTTCTATTAGAATTGGGCGGTATGGCTCAACTTTCTAAAAAGTGGGCAGTAGGAATTTATGGCTACAATTTTACGCAAGCCAAACTGCGAGTATTGGACGCAGGCGAAGACCGTATTCCTGTAATTCTAAAAGCAGGTTTGAGCTACAAACCCATTGAGGCAGTATTTTTGAGTGTTGAAACCGAAAAGCATATAGACTACCCCGCTACGTTCCGAGCAGGCTTAAACTACCAGATACACAAATACTTCTACGTACGCACAGGTATTTCTACCGAACCTTTTCTTTCATCTTTTGGCATAGGTTTTCACCCCAAAGACTTTGCTTTTGACTATGCTTTGAGCAACCAAACAGCACTGGGCTGGGTGCATCAAATTTCCATTCGTTATGCCTTGCGAAAACTACGTTTGCGTGAAGAAAAGGTAAGCGAATGATAAAGCAAAGTGCAAAAATTTGCTTTCACAAATTTTTGAGAAAATCTTGAACATTTGAACCTCACGCTCTTTTAAGGCTTCAACCTAAATTCGCACCCCTATAATCATCATATCATCACGTTGTTCTGTACCTTCCATATATTTATTCATAATTTCTGCAATAACTTTTTCCTGTTGTGAGCAAGGCATTGAAGCAATTTTTTCAAAAAGTCTTTTTAGTTTTTCCTCGGAAAATTTTTTCCTATGGAGGTCATTTTGGTCGGTATAGCCATCAGAAAAAAGATAAAGCATACTATCAGAGGGCAAAGTTAAGGTCTGGTTTTCAAAATGGATATTTTCATTCTGCTCGCCCCCAATGGAACGTCTTTGCCCTTTTATTTCAATAACTTCTTTGGTAAGGCTATTAAACACCACAAGAGGTCTTTTTGCTCCTGCAAAGGCAATTTGATTTTGCTCATCAAGGCTTACTAAGGCTACGTCCATACCATCTCGGTTGCCTGTTTCGTCTTGTAAAAGGGCGTGTTTGACTTCCTCGTGCATTTTTTCTAAAATATCCGCGGGGCTGGTAATTTTATAGACGTGTACAATGCGGTCTAAAATACTATACGCAAGCATAGTCATCATTGCCCCCGAAACGCCGTGTCCTGTGCAATCAATAGCGGCAATAATTCTACAACTACCCTCTTTATCAATCCAATACAAATCACCCGAAACTACATCTTTGGGCTGATAAAATACGAAAGCCTCTTTCAGAAGCAGTTGAATACGTGTCTGATAGGGTAAAATGGTATTCTGAATAAGTCTTGCGGCACGAATACTCGCCTGAATTTGCTCATTTTTGAAAGAGAGCAATTTATTTTGCTCTTCAATGGCATCTCTTTGAGCCAAAATTTCTTCTTTTTGCTGTTCAAGCATTACATTTTTTTGGGAAATGTCTTCATTAGCGGCGGCAAGCTCTTCGGCTTGTTGTTTGAGCAGTTGATTGGTACGCTGTTTTTCCTGATTGTTTCTGTAAAGAATAATAGCCAAAGCTCCTAATAGCACCAACACCGCAACCGAAGCAAGCAGAAAAATATTTTTTCTTTCATTTTCAGAGTCTTTCAAGGCATTTTCCTTGCGTAGCAATTCATTTTCAGCCTCTTTTTTATCACTTTCGTAGATTTCACGCATTTTAGCAATCGCTTTACTCTGACTTTCAGTAAATAAACTATCTTTCAAACTTTTGAACTGCTTATGATAATAAAGAGCCTCTTTGTAATTGCCCTGTAATTCGTAATAAAGCACCATTCCGTCATACACCTTGCTAATTTCGTTTCGGGCACCTGTTTCTCGCAAAAGGTCTAAACCTTTTTTCAGATTATCATAAGCCTCGCCAAAGCGTTGCAAGCGTGCCAAAGCATTGCCCCTACTGGCATAAAGCAACCCCAAGAGAATTTTATCATTGATTTTTTCGGCAATGGGTAAGGCTTTATTGTACGACTCCAAAGCCTTATTAAAGTCTTGGGCATCTAAATACACATCACCCAAGTTGAGGTCGGTAATAAGCACTCCACGTGGGTTTCCAATTTTTTCAAATATTTCTGCCGATTTGCTAAAAACTTCTATAGCTTTGGTGGTTTTTTTCTGACGCTTGTAGATATTTCCCATATTGTTGTAGTTGTTGGCTAAATCTACAAGCAAATTGATTTTTTCACAGATTTGAGCACTTTTTTCATAATAATTTAGAGCTTCTTCCAAATTCTCCTGATTGAGATATACATTACCAATATTGAGCAAACTTTTAGCAATCCCCTTTTCATCTTTAATTTCCTCTCTCAATTTGAGCGTTTTCAGATGAAACTTCATAGCCTTTTCGTAGTCGCCCATATCGTTATACACCAAACCAATGTTGTTTTCACAGCTGGCTACTCCGTCGATGTTATTGATACTGACGTATTCTTGCAGACCTTGCTCATAGTAAGTAATGGCTTCTTTCAAAGCCCCCTGCATATATTGAGTATTACCAAGCGTTTTATAGCTTAAGCCTTTGCCTTTTACATAATCCAATTTTTCAGCTAATTTCAGAGCTTCTACGGCTATTTCATACCCTTGCTTGGGGTTTATACCCATTGCCATAGCCGCTACCTCATTTAGCTTTAGCACCTTACTGGTATCATCGGGCATTTTCTGAGCTATTTGTAGCAAGCTATCTATTTGGGGAACTTGTGCCTGAACTTGTCCAAGCAAAATCATTAGGCAAAAAAATACTCTCAGCATAGTTGTAGAAGTTTGTGTTTTAGCTTTACAAAATAATCAAGAAAAAAAACTAAACCAAATGTTCAAAGAACTATTTTTCGGAAAAAACTTGCTTTTTTCATTTTTTTTACTAATTTGGCAAAAATGAAATCAAATTTGCTATGGTTGAAATGAATGAAATTGCTTTGGAGCAAGAAAGAAAAGAAATTTTGAAACGCTATCGGAAACTTCTGCGACTTGCCAAACCTTTCTTGAAAGATGGCGATGCAAAACTTATCAAAAAAGCCTTTAATCTTTCCGTAGAAGCTCATAAAGATATGCGGCGTAAGTCGGGGGAACCGTATATTTATCACCCTTTGGCAGTGGCTCAAATTTGTGTAGAAGAAATTGGTTTGGGAACAACCGCTATTGTTGCCGCCCTCTTGCACGATGTCGTAGAAGATACACATATTAGCCTTGCAGAAATTGAAAAACAATTTGGCTCTAAGATTGCTAAAATTATTGACGGCTTAACCAAAATCTCTAATATTACGGATACTAACTCGGTTTCGGTGCAAGCCGAAAATTTCAGAAAGGTACTGCTCACCCTTGCCGAAGATGTGCGAGTAATTCTTATCAAGATTGCCGATAGGCTTCATAATATGCGTACTTTGGCGGATATGCCTCGCAACAAACAGCTCAAAATAGCCTACGAAACCAGCTATTTGTACGCTCCGCTGGCTCACAGACTTGGGCTTTATACAATCAAATCCGAGCTGGAAGACCTTTATCTCAAATATACCGAAACCGAAGTATATGAAGAAATCGCCCGCAAATTGCAAGCTACCAAAGCGGCAAGAGAAAAATTTATTAAGGATTTCACTGCTCCTATTGAAAAGGCTCTGCAAGAAGAGGGATTTCATTTTGTTATCAAGGGCAGACCCAAATCTATTCATTCCATTTATACCAAAATGAAAAAGCAACAAATCCCTTTTGAGAAAATCTATGATTTGTTTGCTATACGTATAATTCTTGATGATGTACCCTTTGAAGAGGAAAAAGCCGCCTGCTGGAAAGTGTATTCTATCATCACCGACTACTATCGCCCCAGCCCCGAAAGGCTTCGCGATTGGATTAGTACCCCCAGAGCCAATGGCTACGAATCTTTGCATACTACCGTAATGAGTACCACAGGGCAGTGGGTTGAAGTACAAATCCGTACCCGCCGAATGGACGATATTGCTGAAAAAGGTTATGCGGCTCATTGGAAATATAAAGAAACTGGTGCCGCCAAAACACAAAGCCAAGAAAGTGGCTTAGAAATTTGGCTCAATAAGGTTCGCGATATGCTTGAAAATCAGGATACCTCTACCATTGAGTTTCTTGATGAGTTCAGAAGTAACCTGTTCAGCGATGAAGTATTTGTTTTCACTCCCAAAGGGGATTTGAAAGTGCTACCACAGGGAGCTACTGCCTTAGATTTTGCTTTTGAAATTCATTCGGAAGTAGGCAATAAATGTATTGGGGCAAAAATCAATAATAAACTTGTACCCATTAGCTACAAGCTCCAAAACGGCGACCAAATAGAAATTCTGACCTCCTCCAAACAAACGCCCAGCGAGGATTGGCTTCGCTTTGTAGTTACTTCCAAAGCCAAATCTAAAATTCGTGAGGCTTTGCGAGATGAAAAAAGGCAGTTTATCAAGAAAGGTAAAGAAATTGTAGATAAAAAACTTCATCAGTTTGGCATTGAACCAAATGATAACGTCTATAACGATATTCGGGCTTTATTCAACGATAAAAGCGTAGCAGACCTATTCTATCGTTTTGGGAAAGAATATATCCAAGCCTCCGAGCTCAAGAAGTACAAAGAAATCGTACAGAAACGCCGTAATAGTACCCGCGAAAATATCAAAGATGTAAAAAGTTTTGAAAAAGTTATTCAGAAAATTCACCCCGACCAGAAAGATGTCCTTCTCATCGGCGAGGATATGGATAAAATTGACTACAAACTGGCTACTTGTTGCAATCCTATTCCCGGTGATGACGTATTTGGCTTTGTAACTATCAATGAAGGTATAAAAATTCACCGAACCAATTGCCCCAATGCTGCCGAGCTGATGTCGCATTATGGGCATCGTATTTTGAAAGCCCAATGGGCTTCAAAAGTGGAAGAATCGTATATGGTGGGCTTACGCATCACAGGCACCGACCGTGTAGGTATTATCAATGATGTAACCAAGATTATTTCCAACGAACTCAAAGTCAATATGCGTTCAATGGCTTTTGATACCATTGAAAACGTTTTTGAGGGTAATTGCACCGTGCTTGTTCACGATACCCGCCACTTAAATCTACTCATAGAAAAGCTCAAGCAAGTTCCAGGGGTAGAGCAAGTAGTAAGGTATGACTCATAAATGCCTGAACAGGTGTTCAATGGTTTTCATTGGTAAAAACATTTTTTTGCTATCAGGAAGCAAAATAAAGCCATATTTTTGATAAAACGCTTGTGCTTGCTCACTAATTGGTTCTACTACAACAGCCCAAGCACCAATACTATTAGAAGTTTCATAACTTCTTTTGAGGGCATCTATAAGCAATTTTCCTCCCAAACCTAATTTTTGAGCATTTCTATCAACAGCTAATCTGCCTAAAAGTATTACAGGAATATGCCTGTAAGCAGATGGCAGTTTTTTTCTATATGCTTCTGGTATAGTATCCCAAAATATACTACTACTTGATAAGGTGTAATATCCCTTTATTTCAGCATTTTCCACAAAGACATAACAAGCGGCGAGTTTTCTTCTAATATCCTGCCCAGCTATTTTTTTCAAGTATTCATTTAATACTTCTATTCCACAATCAAAGAAACTTTTTTGATGTAAATTTGATAGGATTTCAGTAAGGTACATTTCTATTATTTCAGGGTTTCTTGGTATCCCTTCAAGGCTTTAATTAAATGATCATTAGGTTGAGGAGTATTCATTAAGGCTTCAAAAAAAACTTCACAATCACGCTCAGAGGCTAAAATTTCATCTTGTCTTTGTAATATTTTATTTGCTTTCTCCTGTATAGCTTCTAATACAAAATCCGTTAAAGATTTGTAGTTTCCTCGTTTCTTAGCTTGAAGCATTAGCTCCTTTTGCTCTTGTGAGAGTCTGAAATCAAATCTAACTTGCAAGTTTTTAGTTTTCATAACAAAGCATTTTTAATGCAATTTATGCAAAAATCTTGCAAAAGTCAAATTAGTTTTCCATAAAAAAAAACCGCAGATAAGTTACCTGCGGTTTTAGAAATCCTATGAACAAAAGTGTTTAATCCACCACTAATTTTTTCGTTATTTTTCCTTTTTCAGAAGCCATTTGTATAATGTAAATACCTTTACTGAACTCGCTGGTATTTACTTCATAGCTTGTACCTTCAAAGGTATTTTGTTTTACCACTCTACCCGACATATCGAAGATTTGTACGCTCACGCTTCCTACTTCATTGGGCAATTCAATTTTTACCAAGTTACCTTTCAAAACAGGATTAGGATAAAGGTTGGCTTCAAATTGAGTATCTTCCAGTCTATCGTCAGAAGTAAGCGTACGCGTAGTAGAACTTACTATGTTGATGGTGTAATCTTCTACTTCACCATACGTAAATGTACCACAGCTATTTTGATTAGCATCGCTCATAGATACACGCATACGTGTAGCACCCAAAACTGCGGTAGTTGGTACGGTGAAAGTAGTAGAGAGTGTTCCACTACTGCTGGAAGTACGATTGACAATCTGCTCACCAGCATCTAAGAAATCTCCATCTCTGTTCCAATCTATCCAAACTTTCCAGTATTCGGTATAGGCAGTTGAGGAGAAACCTGCACTATAATTGATAGTATAAGAAACGCCTCTTGTCAGGTTGGTTGAAAGCCCTGTATTGATGTATCCTCCCGATTCTCGGCTGGAAGTGCGATTGATAGAACCCAATTGTACCAAGTCTATCCATTCAAAAGAATTGTTGCTTCCATTAGAGGCACACCAAGAAACCGAAGCGGCAGAAGTAGTAAAATTCACACTTGCCGAATAGGCACTAGAACTGCCTGAGCAATTGGTACGAATTTGCCACTCGTAGTTGGTAGAGGCTGTAAGTCCTGTAAGGCTCAAAGAAGTACCTGTTCTACCCAAAAAGTCTGTCCAAGTGCTTGACCCCACGGTTCTGATACGTACATCATAAGAACTTGCACCTGTTACGGCACCCCAATTCAAGGTAGCTGTGTTTGCTGTAATAGCTGAAGTAGTGAGGCTACCGGGTACGGCACAAGTAGGAGCAGGAGGAGCAACATTTACACCTGTAACAATGAGAGAGTAAGCTTGTGAGCTACCCGAAAGCGTACCTTTGTGAGAAACGGTAATAGTATAGGTTGCACCTGCTACGGGAGCGTCAATAGTGATTTTTTCAACATTATCTCGGATATTATCTCCACGTGTAGCGGCACTAGCAGGCGAAGCAGGGTCTAAACGCCAAGGGAAGAAAGTTGATGAACCTTGTGTTACACGCACATCTAAATCATTTACCAAACGAGGTGAAGTAGAGTTCAGCGTTCCACTTGCCAAAGGTGTGCCTCTGGGGTCATTCCAAGCGATAGTAACTTCCAAAGGTCCGCTACCTGATGCCACAACATTTAGTGTATAAGTAGTACCATTGTTTAGCGTTCTTTCATCAATGATTGCAGATGAACCTCTATTGGTAATAGTTTGCACTGCTCTTTGAGCATTCAAAAGTCCCCAACCAAAGCGATAATCAGGACCAGGGGCGGCACCTGCTTCATCGGCGGTGTGTATTACTAACCCTCTAAGTGTAGCCGAACGCATTGTGGCACCGCTATTGAGGTTTCTGTAATGTTGCTGAATAAGTACCAAAGAACCTGTTACATTAGGACTTGCCATAGAGGTTCCCGACTTTGTAGTGTAAGAGGCATTTCCACTACTTGAAGCAGAATATACATTCACACCACAACCTGAAATATCAGGCTTGATACGTCCATCATCAGTAGGTCCCCAAGAGCTAAATGAAGACATTGTTACACTGCTGGGACCCGTATAGTTTGTTACAGCACTTACAGCGGCAACAACAAGCACATTTTTAGAAGTTGCTGAACCTGTAATCAGGTTATAGCCTGTTGTTCCAAATACACCACCGGGGTTATATCCTGCTCCTCTATCGTTTCCTGCGGCTTTTACTATGGTATAAAAAGGAGCATTTATGGCAATCTGGTCCCAATCGGCGGCTTCGGCATCATAAAAACCAAACTGCCAATGGCTTAATAGGCTTGAATTGTACCCGTAGGAGTGATTGGACAAGATAAGCCCTTCGGCGGCTTGGGCAGCCATTTCAGTTTTATCATTGTTCCACTCGTTTGCCCAAAGCGTAGCTTGGTGAGCCATACCTTTGGCATTAGCCGTAACACCTGAAGCTACCAAAGTTCCTGCTACGTGAGTAGCGTGGTCAGTATTTCCGTTGTGTGAAGTAAAAGTAACTCCATCTTTTTGAGTAACACGGCTTCCAAATTCTTGGTGGGTTCTGCGTACAGGTCCGCCGTCCCACTCTCCTACTATCATTCCTTGTCCGTTGAGGTTCAAGCCCATACTACCACCCGTCCAGAGCCTATCAGCACGAGTAGTTTGAGCGGCGGCAAGGTTACTTTGTGTTACATAATAAACAGGTTTGCCTGTAAATTCATCTACTCTTTGCAATTCCGCAACCGTACCATTAGGCATTGGCACAAATACCTGCCAGCCATTGCGGCGAGCCAGTTCCAAAGCCTTTTTCTTTTCTGCCAATTGCTTTTTTTGCCATTGTTGGCTCAATTTCTGCAATTCGGCAACATTGGTTTCCTGTAAAATTTTGTTTTTTTCTTGCTCGTTCTGAGCCACAGCCCAAGAGGTAAGTCCAAAGAGGGCGAGTGAGAGTAGTGATTTTCTTTTCATTTTTTAAGTTGATTTTAATTGCGTTTTTTGCATAAAAATTACGTCTGCAATTTTAATATATCAAATCCAAACTTGCAAATTTTTTGCAAAAAAAATTTGGCAAAAAATACTTTTTGCCAAATCATTCCTCGTTTTTACAGCCATACAGCAAATTACTGCTCAATAGCTTTTAGCAATTCTTCGCCCATTGGGCTTACTCCCGAACCAAAAAATTTTACTAGTTCCCCCTTTTCATTCACCAAATACTTACAAAAATTCCAAGTAGGAGCTTGGTCGTTCCAGCCATTTTGGTTTTTATCCGAAAGCCATTTGTAAAGTGGGTGCATATCGCTACCTTTTACAGAAATCTTCTTAAACATCTGAAAAGTTACACCATAATTTTTCTTACAGAATTGGGCAATCTCCTCGTTAGTACCCGGCTCTTGCGAGCCAAAATTATTAGCAGGAAAGCCCAAAACAACCACTTTGTTGCCATATTTTTCGTGAAGGGCTTGCAGTTGCTCATACTGGGGCGTGTAGCCACATTGCGAAGCAACATTTACCAAAAGCACTTTTTTGCCTTTGTAGGTAGCAAAATCAATCATTTTGCCATCAATAGCTTCCATTTTGAAATCATAAAACGATTTTTTTGCAGTTTCTTGGGTCATAAGATTTACGTTTTGAAGGTTTTCGGGTTTGGATTTGATAGTATTTGCTCCCAAGCAAGTAGAAAGCAAAATTACAGGAATAAGTGTTGCCTTGAACATAACAAATTTTTTTAGTTTCACAATCTAAAAACCATTATCTTGCCAAAAAGTTTTTTTGAAAATCCCATAAAAATCTATGAAAAAAAAATCAAACACGCGAAAGCCCACCACCTCGCGTAAAAGTCGCAATTCTGCTACCCCTACGTATGAAACGCTTTTAGAAAAAATCAAAAATCTGCTCAAACGCCCCAAGCTATGGGGATACTCCTCGCGTACTATTGTCAGAGAATTGAAACTGGAAGGCAAACAAGCCAAAAAGCAAGTAGAGCGTATTTTAGAAGAACTACTTGAAGATGGCTTTATTTACCTCAATGAACAAGGTCGTTACAAATCGCAAGAAGAACACCCTGAAACTTACATAGGCACTATTGATTACGTAAATAGCCGCTATGCTTATTTTGTTTCTGATAAACTCGCCGAAGATGTACGCATTTCCTCCGATGACCTCGGCAATGCCCTTGATGGCGATACTGTGAAGGTTGCCATTTACGAAAGTCCTTATGGAAAGCTGGAAGGCGAAGTTTTGGAAGTTATCAAACGCAAAACCGATGAATTTGGAGGTATTATCCAGATTTCTAAAACCCACGCCTTTGTTATTACTGATAACAAAAAGATGTATCTGGATATCTACATACCTTTTGATGAAATCGGTAATGCTAAAAATGGCGATAAGGTACTTGTCAAAATTTTGGAATGGCATAAAATTGGTAAAAAACCCGTTGGTAGAGTTGTAAAAGTTTTAGGAAAACCCGGCGAACACGAAACCGAAATGCACGCCATTATGGCTGAATATGGCTTACCTTATGAATTTCCTAAAAGCGTTTTGCAATATGTAAAAAAACTCCCTGATGAAATTTCAGAAGATGAAATCAAAAAAAGACGCGATTTCAGACAAATTACCACTTTTACCATAGACCCCGATAATGCCAAAGATTTTGACGATGCTCTTTCGCTTCGAAGGCTTGAAAACGGCAACTGGGAAGTAGGTGTGCATATTGCTGATGTGAGCCATTATGTAAAACCTAATACCGCCTTGGATAAAGAAGCCTATAACCGAGCTACTTCGGTGTATTTGGTAGATAGAACTATCCCTATGCTACCCGAAAGACTTTCCAATGAACTCTGCTCGCTCAACCCTCACGTGGATAGACTTACTTTTTCGGCTGTTTTTGAATTAGACGAAAATGCCAATCTGATTAGCGAATGGTTCGGAAAAACAATTATTCATTCCCACAGACGCTTTACGTATGAAGAAGCCCAAGAACGCATAGAAACAGGTACAGGCGATTTTGCCAAAGAAATTCAAATCCTTAATAACTTGGCAAAAAAACTTTCAGAAAGACGTTTTAAGGCAGGTGCAATTGCTTTTGAAACTCCCGAAGTAAAATTTGTTTTGGACGAGAAAGGTACCCCCCTTGCCGTAAAACCCAAAATACGCAAAGAGGCTCATAAACTTATTGAGGAATTTATGTTGCTTGCCAATAAACGAGTAGCTGAATTTGTTTTCAGCAAAGGTAAAAGCAAAAAGCAAGCTCCTACAATGGTGTATCGAATACACGAGCCGCCCAATCAGGAAAAATTAGAAACTTTTGCCAAATTTGTAGCAAGATTAGGCTATAAAATCGCGACACAAGGCAAAAAAATGTCGGAGTCGTTTAATAAAATGACTGCCCAATCCGAAGGCAAGCCCGAACAGAGTGTTTTGCAAAATTTAGCAGTCCGTACAATGTCAAAAGCCAAATACAGCACCGAAGCCATTGGGCATTTTGGTCTTGCTTTTGAGCATTACACGCATTTTACCTCTCCTATTCGCCGATACCCCGACCTTATGGTGCATAGACTTTTAGAGCATTACTTGCAAAGCAATAAAAGTGTTCCGAAAGATACTTACGAAGAAAAGTGCAAACACGCCTCCGACCGAGAGAAACGTGCTACCGAAGCCGAAAGAGCCTCTATCAAATACAAACAAGTGGAATTTATGAAACTCAAAGATGATGGCAGAGTTTGGGAAGGCATTGTTACGGGGGTTACGGATTTTGGTATTTACGTTGAAATTATTGAAACCAAATGTGAGGGAATGGTGCGACTTTCAGATTTAGACGATTTCTATGAACTTGATGAGCAAAACTATCGTGTCATTGGCAAATACAC
>NZ_JBRCWE010000089.1:0-28812 GCF_053497555.1 Raineya sp.
GACATAAGGTTGTGTATCTAAGGCAAATATACTAAAG
Organism: Raineya sp.; assembly: GCF_053497555.1. NCBI lineage: Bacteria > Pseudomonadati > Bacteroidota > Cytophagia > Cytophagales > Raineyaceae > Raineya > Raineya sp. Next base: position 38 of record NZ_JBRCWE010000089.1, read on the forward strand.
ACTTGGAAAAGATTGAGCAAATGCAAAAAAATACACATTCATTCCCATTAGGCTAAGAATGAAACGTTTCAGCATAGTTGTAGAATAGTTTTGCGTCAAATCAAATAGAAAGAGAAGTTATTTCAGACTTCTCATAGCTTTCTGGATTTTTTGCACTACTGATAGTGCTTTCCAACACTTCAAAAGCTACTTCGCCCATTTTATTGCCTTTGGTATCCAGCAAAGGGTTAATTTCTACCATTTCCCAAGCACATACACGCGTATCTTGTACCAGTAAAGCGTTAATTTCTTTTGCTTCGGCTACACTCAAACCACCCGAAACAGGAGTACCTGTACCTACCGAAATACTGCTATCCATACTATCTACATCAAAAGAAATGTAAATCAAATCGCAATCGGCAAGTTTTTCGTCTAAAATTTCTCTGATAACCACTTCTACACTTCTACGTCTGATTTCTTCTACGCTGTAATTACGGATTTTATGTTTGGCGATGAAAGATTCTTCTTGGGTTTCGGTATCGCGAAGGGCAATATATACCAAATGATTAGGGGAAAATTTTGCTCCTTTTACACCTAAATTTTTTAGTTTTTCCCAAAACAAGATAGTAGTAGGATTTACTTCATTTACTTTTTCGCTCAAATTATCTTCGGCAAGGGCTATAGCTACGGGCATTCCGTGCATATTGCCCGAAGGCGTTGTATAGGGCGAATGTAAGTCGGCGTGGGCATCAATCCAGATTACGCCCAAAGTTTTGTCAGGAAAAGTTTTCTTGATACCTGCGATAGTGGCACTGGCAGAGGAATGATCGCCTGAAATAACAAAAGGAAAGAGATTTTTTTTCAAACAAGTATGAATTTGCTCACAAATTTCAATCTGATTTTTAAGAATTGCATCAATATTTTTGGCAAAGGTGTGCGGGCTATTCTGAAATAAGGCTTCGTTGCTAACGCAAATTTCGTGATAAGGATATTGTTGGAAAAAATTTTTGTTTTTGCTCAAACTTGCAATTCTAACGGCATCAAATCCTAAACTGGCACCACGCGTGCCTGCACCGAGTTCGGCTTTTACTCCTAACATACAAACGGAACGCATACATTTTCATTTTTGGTGAAACATTAAAAGGTTCAAATCTCAAAAAAGATAGAAACATCAGAACGTTTAGCAAGATAGACAATTTGTTTGATTTCTCAAAATTTTATACCAAGATTAAAGTGGTTTGCAAGATATTTCGTGCTTTATTTCTTGATTTTCAAAGGTTTATCAGCAAAAATTTTTGAATACTTATTCGCTAAAATTCTTGAAAATTCAAAATCGTAAGGTAATCCTTTTCTTTTGCTACCGAAATTTTGCTTATTTTGCTATTTCAGGATTTAATACTATGGAAAAAAAAGTAGTTTCGGTAAAAGAGGCTTTGCAAAAAATGGCTTCTTGGTGTGCCTATCAGGAACGCTCCCAATATGAAGTCCGAAAAAAATTGAAAGAAACATACTTGCTTGATAGCGAGGAAATGGAGTGGATTATTGCCGAACTCATTACACAGGGTTATATCAACGAGGAACGCTTTGCCAAAACCTTTGCAGGAGGTAAGTTTCGCATAAAAAAATGGGGAAAACGAAAAATTCGTCAGGCTTTGCAAATGCACCATATTACAGAATATTGCATCAAAGAAGCCCTCAAAGAAATTCCTGATGAGGACTACGAAGCAACTGTACGTGAATTGCTTATCAAGAAAAATAGGCAAATCAGTGAAAGAAATCCACTGAAACGCAAGCAAAAACTCGCTTATTACGCCATTGGCAAAGGCTTTGAAAGCGATATTGTTTGGGATATTGTAAATGAAATGGTGTAGAGGCTACACCATTTCCATTTCTGCAATAATTTCTTTTTCAGAGAGGGTTTCCAGCTCTACTCGTAAGTTGTTGATAATAAACTCTTGACGAGCAGGCGTGTTTTTACCCATATAGTATTCTAAAATTTTGGGGATATTGGTATGCTCTTTGAGTATTACAGGTTCTAAACGAATGTTCTCGCCAATAAATTCGGCAAATTCATCAGGAGAAATTTCGCCTAAACCTTTGAAACGTGTAATTTCGGGATTTCCGCCGAGCTGTCGGATAGCTTTTTGTTTTTCTTGTTCCGAGTAGCAATAAATAGTTTTTTGCTTATTGCGTACCCTGAAAAGAGGGGTTTCCAAAATGTACAAATGCCCATTGCGTACCAAATCGGGGAAAAACTGCAAAAAGAAGGTAAGCAAAAGCAAACGAATGTGCATACCATCTACATCTGCATCAGTAGCAATCACGATTCGGTTGTAACGCAGGCTTTCCAAGCCGTCTTCAATATTGAGAGCGTGTTGCAAAAGGTTAAACTCCTCGTTTTCATACACCACTTTTTTGCTCATATTGTAGCAGTTGAGTGGCTTGCCTCGCAAAGAAAAAACAGCTTGCGTGAGCGGATTGCGAGCTTTGGTAATAGAGCCACTTGCCGAGTCTCCTTCCGTGATGAATAGCGTAGTATCTTGGCGAAGTTCGTGCTTGTAGTCGTCGTAGTGGATACGACAATCGCGAAGTTTTTTGTTGTGCAGATTGGCTTTTTTGGCTCTTTCGTTGGCGAGTTTCTTGATACCTGCAATTTCTTTACGCTCACGCTCCGACTGCAAAATGCGTTTGAGCATTGCTTCGGCAGTTTGCGGATTTTTATGCAGGTAGTTGTCTAATTCTTTCTTGACAAAATCATTGATAAATGCCCGAATGCTTGGAGAGTTTTCATCGGGAGCAAGATTGGTAGAGCCTAATTTAGTTTTCGTTTGTGACTCAAACACTGGCTCTTGCACACGAATACTGATAGCCCCTACTACGGAAGCACGAATGTCGGAAGCATCAAATTCTTTTTTGAAAAACTCTCTTATAGTTTTTACGAGTGCCTCGCGAAAAGCCGCCAAATGCGTACCGCCTTGGGTGGTATGTTGTCCATTTACAAAAGAGTAATACTCTTCTCCATACTGATTGCCGTGCGTGAGGGCAAATTCAATATCATTTCCTTTGCAATGAATAATGGGGTAGCGGATTTCGTCTTCATTGGTTTTGCGTAGCAAGAGGTCTAAAAGCCCATTTTTAGAAACATACTCTTGCCCGTTGAAAATGATTTTTAGCCCTGCGTTCAGAAAAGCATAGTTCCAAATTTGCTCCTCTAAGTATTGAGGTATAAAACTATAATTTTTGAAAATAGTGCTATCAGGTTCAAAAATTACGAGTGTTCCATTGGGTTCGGTAGTGGGCTGTAGTGGATAATCTTGAACAAGTACCCCTTGCTGAAATTCGGCTTTTTTACTTTGCCCATCACGAAAAGATTGCACCATAAAGTATGTAGAAAGGGCATTTACGGCTTTTGTGCCTACACCATTCAAACCTACGGATTTCTGAAAAACTGCTGAGTCGTATTTGCCACCTGTATTGATTTTAGAAACGCAGTCAATTACTTTTCCCAAAGGAATACCTCTGCCATAATCTCGCACTTTCACCCGATTTTCGCTTACTTCTATCTCAATTTTATTTCCAAAACCCATTGTGTATTCGTCAATGGAGTTGTCCAAAATTTCTTTTACAAGAACATAAATACCATCATCTTGCGAAGAACCATCGCCCAATTTGCCGATATACATTCCCGGACGCAAGCGTATATGCTCACGAGGCTCTAATGATTTGATGCTCTCTTCGGTATATTTTTGTGTGGTTGCCATTCCTTTTACGTTTTGGCACAAATTTACAAAGCAAGTGGAATACTTGGGCAATTTTTTTTGTTTTTATTGTAAAGTTGCCACTGATTTGCTAACTTTGTAAAATAAAGCATTATGTATGAAAAAAGTTTTTACGATAACTTGGATAATTTTCTTGCTGAATCACAAACTTTTTGCACAGCAAAGTGTTCCCTTTACGCTTGATGACCGCGACCGCCTCATCAAGATTGAGCAGAAACTTGATGAAATGGAAAAGCGTTTTACGCAGCGTATTGAACTAATAGACAAGCGTTTTGAGCAAGTAGATAAACGCTTTGAAGAGTTACGAGGCGATATGAATGCTCGTTTTGAGCAAGTAGATAAGCGTTTTGAGCAACAAATGAACTTTTTGTGGATATTGACGGCGATATTTTCTGCGGTAACGGTGGCGGCATTGGGATTTGCTTGGTGGGACAGACGCACAATGATACGTCCTTTTGAAACGAAAGTGAAAGAGATAGAGGAAAAAATTGAGCTAAACCAGAAAGATGTAAAAAACATAATGCTTTCTTTGCGAGAAGTAGCCAAGAAAAATAATGAAGTAGCAGAAATTTTAAGACAATACAATTTGATGTAGCTTATGCAAAGAGTTTTATTGATTTTCTTGCTTGTAGGTTTAAGTGCCAGAGCCCAGCAAAGCGTACCTTTTACGCTTGATGACCGCGACCGCCTTATCAAGATTGAGCAGAAACTTGATGAAATGGAAAAGCGTTTTACACAACGTTTTGAACAAATGGATAAACGTTTTGAAGAGTTACGAACAGATATGAATGCTCGTTTTGAACAACAAACTAATTTTTTGTGGATACTGACGGCGATATTTTCTGCGGTAACGGCGGCGGCATTGGGATTTGCTTGGTGGGACAGACGCACAATGATACGTCCTTTTGAAACGAAGGTGAAAGAGATAGAGGAAAAAATTGAGCTAAACCAGAAAGATGTAAAAAACATAATGCTTTCTTTGCGGGAAGTAGCCAAGAAAAATAATGAAGTAGCCGAAATTTTGAAGCAATACAATTTGTTATAGCCAAGAATAAAGAGCAAAGCCCATTGATGTATGAAAAATTACTTTTACGCGTTTTTGCTACTGATACAAGTTGCTTGCGTGCCAGATTTGAAAGAAAGAGGTTACGATACCAAAAAACTTGCCGAAGAGGTCAAGGATAGAAAAATTAAGAAAGTAACACCTCGCCAACTGCAAACTTGGGTTTTGCAGAAAAGTATGCTTATTACCGAAACACTCAACCAAGCTCCCAATACTCAAATCCAACAAAAATGGCAAGATTCCCTGCAAAAGGCTTATGCTATCAAGATTTTGCAAATTTCTGCTGATGATAAAAACCTTTTGCAAAATTCGGAGGGTAAGCGTAAAGCCTTTTTGGAAGCCTTTTTTTATGAATTGGAACAGGGGAAAGCGGTAGAGCCTACTCTACAAAAACTTGAAAATGAAGATTTTATTTTTGTAACTAAAATCACAAACGCTCCTCAAAAGGCTTGGCTTTTAGAATTTACAAAGCAAGAAGCCATACGGCACATTGACGCAAAAGAGTTGCGAAAAATGAGAGAGTAGTTTGGCAGGAAAGGGAATATAGAAACAACATAAACTTATTGGTATTACAAATTTTTTCAGATGATAGAAATTCTCAATTACCTTGGTGGAACTTTGCAAAAATCGCTTTCAGGAGATTTTTTACCCAATATTGAGCCTGCTACGGGCAAAATATTTGCTCAGTTGCCCCGAAGCAATGAAAAAGATGTTGCTCTCGCCATTGAATTTGCTCAAAAGGCTACAGAACAATGGAAAAATTTAGGAGCAGAGGGTAGAGCGAAAATTCTTTTGAAAATTGCCGACTTGATTGATAAAAATGCTGAAATGCTTGCCCAAGCCGAAAGCCGAGATAACGGAAAGCCGCTTTGGCTTGCCAAACAAATGGATATTCCGAGAGCTTCGCAAAATATGCGTTTCTATGCTACTGCGTCTTTGCATTGGGCAAATGAGAGCTACCAACAAACGGGCAGTCTGAATTATACTCTGCGAGAACCGCTGGGAATAGTGGGTTGTATTTCGCCTTGGAACTTGCCTTTGTATCTTTTTACTTGGAAAATTGCCCCTGCTTTGGCTTCGGGAAATTGTGTAATTGCCAAACCTTCCGAACTAACTCCTTATACTGCTTTTCTTTTCAGTCAAATTTGTATAGAAGCAGGTTTGCCCGCAGGCGTGCTAAATATTTTGCACGGCTACGGAGGAGAGGTCGGAGAAGCCATTGTTACGCACCCCAAAGTAAAAGCGATTTCTTTCACGGGTGGCACACGTACAGGAGCAAGAATCGCCTCGCTTGCCGCTCCGCAGTTCAAAAAACTTTCCTTAGAACTTGGTGGTAAAAATCCAACCATTATTTTTGCTTCTGCCGAATATGAAAAGGCTTTACAAACGGCTGTGCGTGCCGCTTTTCTCAATCAGGGCGAAATTTGCTTGTGTGGCTCAAGAATTTTTGTAGAAAAGCCCATTTATGAGCAGTTTAAGCAAGATTTTGTTCGTGAAACACAAAAACTCAAAGTCGGAAACCCCAAAGAGGAAACTACTTTTGTGGGAGCATTGGTTTCAGAAGCTCATTTGCAGAAAGTTTTGAGCTATATTGAACTTGCTGGGCAGGAAGGCGGTAAAATTCTGACAGGTGGAAAAAGAGTTTTTTTGCAAGGTGAAAATGCAGGCGGTTTTTTTGTAGAACCTACCGTCATTGAAGGGCTTTCTTACGATTGCCGTACCAACCAAGAAGAAATTTTTGGTCCTGTGGTTACGCTTACGCCTTTTGAAACCGAAACGGAAGTTTTGGCGTATGCCAATAGTGTTCAATATGGTTTGGCTTGTAGCATCTGGACGCAAAATTTTTCTCAAGCTCATCGTATTGCTCAAAAAATAGAAAGTGGCATTGTTTGGGTAAATTGTTGGCTTTTACGAGATTTGAGAACTCCCTTTGGAGGGGTAAAAAATTCAGGTGTAGGACGTGAAGGAGGTTTTGAGGCTCTCAACTTTTTTACCGAAGAAAAAAATATCTGCCTAAAAATTGATTAGCTCTGCTGAAATTTGGCTACAAAGTTTCTTCCTATTAAATTTTGAAGTTTGAAAGTTTGAGGCTTGAAAATATTAGGCGATTTCACTCTAAACTTTTATTCTGGCAAAAACGTTTATAGCAAAAGGTTTCACAAAAAACTTACACCTATGAAAAAAATAGTGTTTCAAGTGCTTATCAGTGTATTTTCGGGAGTATTGGGGGCGGCATTGTATTACGAGTTTATTGTAGAGCCCAAACAAATTGCTTGGCAAGAGGCAATTTTAAGCCAAAACTTTTCTGCTAAAATCCCTGTAATGCCTACCAAAGGCAAAGATAATGATACGGCCAATGCTATCCCTTTGCTTTCGCCGCCCGATTTTGTACAAGCATCGCAGATTGCTACCCCCAGTGTAGTGTATATCAAAAATATTTCTTCGCGTCAGTCTATGGATTGGTTTGATTGGTACTTTGGTGGGGGCGGGTACAGCTCAAGAGTAGTCTCTTCGGGTTCGGGAGTGATTTACTCGGCAGATGGTTATATTATTACCAATCATCACGTTATTGAAGGAGCGGAAAGCATTGAAGTAATTCACAATAAAAAAACTTACAAAGCCAAAGTAATAGGCAGAGACCCTTCTACCGATTTGGCTTTGCTTAAAATTGATGCCCGCAATTTGCCCAATATACGCATAGCACGCTCGCGTGATGTACAAGTAGGCGAATGGGTACTTGCCGTAGGAAATCCTTTTAATCTTACTTCTACTGTCACGGCAGGCATTGTGAGTGCCAAGGGCAGAGCTTTACGACTTATCAGAAGCACTCGCTTTCCCATTGAGTCTTTTATTCAGACAGATGCCGCCATAAACCCTGGCAATAGTGGAGGAGCTTTGGTGAATTTGAAAGGGGAACTCGTGGGTATCAATACGGCGATACTTTCGCAGACAGGCAGTTATACTGGCTATGGCTTTGCCGTGCCTTCGGATATTGTTGCCAAAGTAGTGAGTGATTTGATACAATTTGGTGATGTACAAAAAGCCTTTTTAGGGGTAGAGGTCTTGGATATCAATTCGGAAGTGGCACAAGAGTATAACTTGAAAGATTTGGAGGGGGTTTTGGTAGATAGGGTAATGAAAGAAGGAGCAGGCTTTCAGGCAGGCTTGCAGAAAGGAGATGTTATCCTGAAAATCAACCAAGAGCCTATCAATTCCCGAGCAGATTTTGATGAAAATTTGAGCTATTTCAGACCTGGTGACGAAATTACCATTACTTTCAAAAGGAAAGGAAAACTGGAACAAAAGAAAATAAAACTCACCAACCAACAAGGTACTACCGATACGAGCAAAAAAGAGGTGCTTTCTGATGATGACTTGGGAGCTGATTTGGAGAAAGTCCCTAAAATTGAACTTGAAAAAATTGGCATCAAAAACGGTGTGAGGCTCAATAATTTACGTAGAGGTTTTTTCAAAAATAATGGCTTTGAAGATGGTTTTATTATTTTGCGTATCAATGGCATTGAGATAAAAGACCCCAAAGAAGTGATAGAAATTTTGAATAAAGCACCTCGCCGAATTACCATAGAAGGCATTGACCGATTCGGAAGTCCCGCTTATTATTCTTTTACGAGATAAAAAATATGCACAGCCAAGAGGAAAAACAGCAAGCCTTTCTTAGGCTTTTGGATATAATGGACGATTTGCGTACCCAATGCCCTTGGGATAAAAAACAAACTTTGCAGTCACTTCGTCATCTTACGATTGAGGAGGTTTTTGAACTTTCTGAGGCAATTCTTTCCGAGAATATGCAGGAAATCAAGAAAGAACTTGGAGATGTACTATTGCATATTGTTTTTTACGCGAGAATAGCCTCAGAAACAGAAAATTTTGATATTGTTGATGTTATCAATGAACTTTGCGAAAAGCTCATTCGCCGACACCCACACATTTACGGAAATGTTTCGGTTTCGGGGGCAGAGGAAGTTACTCAAAATTGGGAACAGATAAAGCAAACTGAAAGCAAAGGTGAAAAATCGGTACTTGCGGGCGTGCCTGCCAGTTTGCCCGCTCTCCTGAAAGCTATGCGTATGCAAGAAAAAGCCCGTGCCGTAGGTTTTGATTGGGAACAGAAAGAGCAGGTTTGGCAAAAAGTAGAGGAAGAAATGCAAGAGTTTCAGCAGACCTACAACCACCAGCAAGCCTTTGATTTAGCAGAAGCTGAAAAAGAGTTTGGAGATTTGCTTTTTTCACTTGTCAATTATGCTCGTTTCTTGGGTATCAATCCCGAGACAGCTCTTGAAAGAACCAATCAAAAGTTTCTCAAACGCTTTCAGTATCTTGAACAAAAAGCCAAAGAAAATAACCGCAAACTTTCGGAAATGAGTCTTGCTGAAATGGACGTTTTTTGGAACGAAGCTAAAAATTTTACTTAAAAATAGCCAAATTATTACTTCGTTTGCTTGCGGTGCTAAAAATGTGATTTTTAAGAATTTGTGCAAAATATATTTTTTTATTTTGCCTAAAAGCAAGAAATATTTGCACAAAATTTTTGTTAAGCGAAAACATTTTGTATTTTTGTGATTGAAACTTACACGATTTTTCTGCGAGCCATCAACGAGTTTCGCAGAAGACTTGAAAAAATTTTTGTCAATATATTTTCTGCGTTTAGCGAAAAGTAGTATCTTACGAAACGTTTTGCACAAACAAAAACTATGTTCAGTAGCGAAATCCTCTTTTTTTCCGCTTTTTTGGTATTTATTGCCTTTGTATTAGCTTTGGATTTGGGAATTTTCTCTAAATCGAGCCACGTAATAAGTTTCAAGGAAGCGGTACTATGGACACTCGTTTGGGTCAGCCTGGCGATGATTTTTTTTATATTTCTGCGATATGAAGGACATTGGATTCATAACCCACAAAGCTACGATGAGATTGTCAAACGTATAGATATAGGGGATAGGGCTGATGTCAAAGTAAGTCCCGATTTGAGTTTAGAAGAAAACTTACAAATTTACCGAAACTATATTTCCATAGAGTTTATTACCGCTTATATTATTGAGTATGCACTTTCTGCCGATAATATTTTCGTGATTATTTTAATTTTCTCTTCTTTTGGCTTACGTGAGGAGTATTACAAAAAGGTGCTTTTTTGGGGGGTTCTTGGAGCTATTGTAATGCGTTTTATATTTATTTTCTTGGGTATTGAAATTGTCAAGCAATTTCATTGGGTACTTTATCTTTTTGGGGCTTTTCTTATTTTTCAGGGGGTAAAGATTTTCTTTGAAAAAGAAGAAGATGAAGAGGAAACCATAGACCCGCAGAAACACCCTATTGTACGCTTTGCTTCCAAATATTTTGCTGTATATCCGCATTATGAAGGCGATAAGTTTTTTGTTGTGAAAAATGGCAAAAGAATGATAACTACACTTTTCATTGTTTTGCTTATCGTAGAATTTACCGACCTTATTTTTGCAGTAGATTCTGTGCCTGCGGTGCTTGGCATTACCCAAGACCAGCCCATAGCGTATTTTTCTAATATTTTCGCTATTATGGGCTTGCGTTCAATGTTTTTCTTGCTTTCCAACATTATGCACCTCTTTCACTATCTCAAATACGGCTTGGGGGTTCTGCTCACTTTTATAGGTTTGAAAATGGTTTTAGAATATCCTCTACAAGAAATTGGTTTCAAGCCTACTTACTCTATCTATATCATTTTGAGCATCCTTACCACCAGTATTGTGCTTTCGCTCATTTTCCCCAAAAAAGAAGATATAGAAAGCACTATCGTTGAGGAAAAAAAGTCTGCTGATGTATGAGCAAAAAGAAAAAATATACTCTCATTGGGCTTGCTTTCTTAGTAATTTCATTAGTAGCTTGGATTTCAATGATGACCTTCGGAGTGTATAGCGAAGGGGTACGAGCAGGAACGCTGGATAAGTTTAGCAAAAAAGGAGTTGTTTTCAAGACTTGGGAAGGAGAGTTACGAATTGGTACAGAAGATAGAATAAATCCCCAAAGGTTTGTATTCTCGGTAAATGAAAACGAAAAAGAGGTTATTCAAAAATTGCAAGATACAACGGCAAGCAAGTAAAGCTATACTACAAGCAAAAGTATTGGGTTTTCCCTTGGCAAGGGGATAGCGAATATTTCATCTACAAAGTAGATTTGGTGAAATAAAGTCATCTAATAAACGAAAAAGAGATATAACCACACAACGAAGGTTGGTGGTTTTTTATTTTTTTGTAAATTTGCGGTTCGCTTCCTAAACGAAAATATCAGCTCTCAAACTCTCAACTTGCAAAATTTCAACTTCAAAACCTTCAACTTGTATGGCGAATATTGTAGCGATTGTAGGCAGACCAAACGTGGGAAAATCTACCCTTTTCAATAGACTTACACAAACCAAAGATGCCATTACCGATGACCAAGCAGGTGTAACTCGCGACCGACACTATGGGCTTGCCGAATGGCTCAATAAAACTTTTACCCTTATTGATACAGGCGGCTATGTGGTAGGTTCGGAAGATATTTTTGAAGCCGCTATCCGTAGGCAAGTAGGTATCGCCGTAGAAGAAGCCTCGGTGGTGCTATTTATGGTTGATGCAATGGAAGGATTGCACCCGCTGGACAGAGAATTTGCCAATATCCTTCGCCGTTCTAAAAAGCCTGTTATTGTAGTTGCCAACAAAACCGAAACCTTTGAACGTAACCAACAGGCTTATGAGTTCGCCGCTTTGGGCTTGGGAGAAGTTTTTGCTATTTCTGCTGAAACAGGAAGCGGTACAGGCGATTTGCTTGATGAAGTAATTAGACACTTCAAAGATGAAGAAGAACCCAACCCTTATGAAGGTTTGCCTCGTTTTGCAATTTTAGGAAGACCTAATGTAGGGAAATCCTCATTGCTCAACGCCCTTGTGGGCGAAGAGCGTAGCATCGTAACAGACATTGCAGGCACTACTCGCGATTCCATTGATACCCACTACAATTTATATGGAAAAGAGTTTATTCTCACCGATACGGCTGGGCTTAGAAAAAAAACCAAAGTACGCGATAGCATAGAGTTCTATTCGGTAATGCGTTCTTTGCGTACTTTGGAAGAATGTGATGTTTGTATTATGCTTATTGATGCTACCCAAGGGCTTGAATCGCAAGATGTAAATATTTTACGCCTTGCCGAAAAATCTAAAAAAGGAATGGTACTTGTGGTAAATAAATGGGATTTGATTGAAAAAGACCACAAAACCGCTAAGCATTACGAAGATGCTATTCGTAAAAAACTTTCCCCAATGGATTATCTGCCCATTGTTTTTGCTTCTGTAAAAGAGAAAAAGCGTATTTTCAAAGTGGTAGAAAAGGCTTGTGAGGTGTATGAAAATCGTAAAAAACGTATTCCTACCTCACAACTCAATGATGTAATGCTTGCCGCCATTGAAAGCTACCCGCCTCCTATGATTAAAGGAAAATACGTGAAAATCAAATACGTAACCCAGCTTCCTACGCATACGCCTACTTTTGCGTTTTTCTGCAATCTGCCCCAATACGTTCAGGAAAGCTATCAGCGTTATTTAGAAAATCAGCTTCGTAAAAATTTTGATTTTGAGGGCGTGCCTTTGCAACTGGTGTTTAGAAAAAAATAAAGTCTATGTTTTTTTTGATAGGAATGCCTGCTTCGGGCAAAAGCACTTTGGCTCACAAAGTAGAAAGTAAGTGGAAATGGCAAGCGATTGATTTAGACCAAGAAATTGAAAAAATAGCACAAAAATCCATATCACAAATTTTTGCAAAGGAAGGTGAGCCATTTTTCCGAAAAATAGAGGCAGAGGCTTTGAGAAAAATCCCTATTGAACCCCCAAAAATAGTAGCTACGGGAGGCGGCACCCCTTGTTTTCATCAGAATTTAGACTATATGCTGGGGGCAGGCAAAGTGATTTTTCTTGATGTTCCGCTCTCACTTATTGGGGAAAGAATTTTGAGCCAAAAGTCGCAAAGACCTATGTTTGCTCAAAAAACTGATGCCGAAATTCAAGATTTTCTTGAAAAGCTATACCAAGAGCGTTTGCCTTTTTACGAAAAAGCTCATTTTCGGATTAAAGAGTGGAACGAGATAGAAAAAATTATACAGCATGCAAACCTTTGAAAGGCATCTACTCAACCTTGAAAATCAACACATCAAATCCTGTATATCCTGCAAATCCTTTCACCCCTGATAATGTTTCATTTGTTTTTGCCAAAATTCAGCTCTTTGGTAGGCTTTTTCGGCAAAATCTTTGGCTTGCGAGGCAAATAAAATATCTCGGGAAACATTGATAAGCAAACCACCTGCTTCGTTAGTGCCGTATTCTATCACTTTTTCCAAATCACCACCTTGCGTGCCAACACCGGGTACAAGTAAAAAATGATTAGGTGCTAATCTGCGGATTTCTTGTATTTTTTCGGTTTGCGTAGCACCTACCACATACATCATTTTATGGTGGTCAGCCCATTCTTGCGATTTGAGCATTACTTCCTCGTATAAATAGCGATAGTTGGAAAGTTTGAGCATTTCAAAATCTTTGCTACCCACATTGGAAGTAAGAGCGAGCAGAATAACCCATTTATTTTCATATTCCAAGAAAGGGCTAACAGAATCTTCGCCCATATAGGGGGCAATGGTGAGAGCATCAAAGGCGAGTGTTTCAAAAAAGGCTTTGGCATAAAGTTTTGAGGTGTTTCCAATATCACCGCGTTTGGCATCGGCAATTTTGAAAACATTTTTTGGCAAAAGTTCCAAAGTTTTTTCCATTACTTTCCAGCCTTCTGCCCCAAGGGCTTCATAAAAAGCCGTATTGATTTTGTAGGCAATGGCAAAAGGTAAGGTAGCTTCAATAATAGCTTTATTGAAAGTGAGTATTCCTTCGGCATTTTGGGGTAGATGCGTAGGTAGTTTGCTCAAATCGCTATCCAGACCTACGCATAGAAAAGATTTTTTGGCTGTAATGGCTTCTTGAATTTGTTGGTAAGTCATATTTTCAGAAAATCAGGACTTGGTTTTATTTACTTCTTCACGCAATTTTTGGATTTCTGTACGCAGTTCTTCAATTTCTGTAAGCATTTTGCCACGCATTTCTTTCAGCGTATCGCTTATTTCCCTGAAAAGCTCTTTTTCTTCCAAAGCCTGTTTGGCATTGATTTTCTCTTGCACTTGCGAAGTAAGCACTGCTACAAATACATTGAAGCTCACAATAACGGTGAGAATTACAAAACTAATAAAATACCCTTTTATCCACCAAGAATCTTCATAATGTTCGCTTGCTTGGTACATCATTTCTACCCAGCCCTCTAAGGTCATTACTTGAAAGAGAGAAAGAAAAGACGCCCCCAAACTGCTGAAATCGGCATTTTCGTACTTGTGGTGGCTGAAAAGATAAATCCCAATAATAGAGTAAATATACAAAAGCACCCCCAAAAGCAAGGCAAAGGAAAACACCGTGGGAATAATGCTTACAATTTTGCGTTCTACTTCTTTGAGTTCGTTGCTAATTTCTAAAAGGCGAAGAATACGTAGCACCCTGAATAGCCGTCCTACTACCAAAAATTCAGGATGTTCAAAAATATGTACGATAAGGCTAAATATACTAAAAGCTGTAATGACGAAATCAAAGCAGTTCCAAAAGCCGTGTTCGTGGAATAGGATTTGAGTACGTTTTTTACCTGTTTTAGGGCTAATTTGTTTTTTGAGCGAAAATAGCTTGAAAAATTCCCAAGGTTTATCCTCTGCAAAAATACGCAAAATGACCTCAATGGTAAAATAAAGGGTAAAAGCAGTGTCTAAAACTACAAAAAGCAAGATTTCTTGCGTAAAAGAGGCTTCAATACCCAGCAGAACAGAGCAAGCTATAATCATTATGCTGGTGGTACGGATAAAAGATTTGTTCCTGACAAGTCTTTGAACCAAAGTTTTACTCATAGCTGAAAGATTGATGAAGTTACTCAGGGGTTTGAAATATTGTAATTATTTACGTTCAAAAGTTCAAAGTTTCAAGAGTTTTGGGTGAAAGTTTTAATCTGTCTAATCCCCAGTGTCCTAAAATCTTGTTTCCTGTTTCCATAGTACAAGACCTAAACAATTACGAAATATTTTACCTTAGAATTAGGCAACAGAAACCTTGCATTTCAAAATTTCAACTTTTCCAGCATCGCTTTGATATGCTCTTCAGCTCCAAAAAAATCTTGATAGACTGCCACGATTTTGTGTTCTTTATCCAAAAGGTACGAAATGCGTTTAGGAATACCAATAATAGGGATAAGTGCTTCATAAGCCTTACAAACCGAGCCATTTACATCGGCAAGCAGTTCAAAGGGTAATTTGTGAGTTTCTTTGAATTTTTGGTGGGTATCAATATTATCTCTGCTGATGCCAAAAACATCAACTTCTAAATTGCGAAAGGTAGCGAATTGGTCTCGGAACTCGCAAGCCTCTTTGGTACAACCGGGTGTAAAATCTTTGGGGTAAAAATATAAAACACAAGGTTTGCCTGCCAAATCTTTGCTTAAAGAGATGTTTTTGCCACTTGTTGAGGGCAAAGTAAAATCTGGGGCAAGCGTGCCTACTTTGAGAGCCATAGCGGTATTTTTTGAGGTTGTAGGCGTAAAAGTAAAGATTTTTTTTCACAAATTTGCAATACAAAAACGTTTTTTGAGTTTCTTTGATGTTTGAAAAATGAAGTAAGAATCAGGAAATAGGAGCAAGATTATAGACAAGCAAACTTCCAATATTTCAACTTAAAATTTTCAAACCATTCACAACCCTGAACGTAAATAATCACTTTCTATGAAAAAATTTTTGTTTTTAATTTTTGGCATTACAAGTTTTTCAGTTTTTGCCCAAGAGCGTTGGTCTTTGCAAAAATGTGTAGATTATGCAGTTGAAAACAATATTAGCATCAAGCAAAGGCAACTGCAAGTAGAAAGTGCAAGTCAGAGCCTTATGCAGAGTCGTGAAAGTCGTTTTGCTCCGCAGTTGTCGGCTTCGCTCTCGCAAGCAATGCGTACAGGTCGTTCTATTGACCCTTTCACTAACCAATTTGTAACACAAAACGTTTTCTCAACCAATATTTCGCTCAATGGAAATATTGTACTTTTCAATGGTTTTGGAACACTGAATACTATCAGGCAAAACGAAACTACCCTCAAAGCCAATCAGCTTGATGTAGAGCAAAGCAAACGCGATATTTCTCTTAATGTAGCGAATGCTTACTTGCAGTTGCTTTTGGCACAAGAACTTGAACAAGCCAGTTTGGCACAAGTAGAAATTACTAAAAATCAGTTAGAGCGTACAGAAAAGCTATTCAAGGCGGGTTCTATTGCAGAAGTACAGGTTTTGAACCTAAAATCACAACTGGCTAATGACGAGGTGAATGTAATTACAGCACGAAACCAAGTAAGCCTTGCTCGGCTCAATCTTTTGCAACAAATGAATATGCCTGCTACACAAAGTATTGAAATTGAAAAAGTAGAAGTAGCAACCATTATCAACGAGTATGCAGGTAAAAATCCACAAGAAATCTATGATACAGCCGAAAAAAATCAGTATAACATTCAGAGTGCAGATTTGCGAATAGAAAGTTTGAAATACAATGAGGCAGTAGCACGCTCGGCTTTGTATCCTACGCTTACGCTTGGGGCAGGTATCAATTCGGCATATTCCAGTGCCGCTCCCAGCGAGCTTTTTCGCCCCGATGGCACCAGTACGCTTGTGCAAGTGCCTATTGGCTATGTAGGTGGTTCTTTTGATACAGTTTATACCATTCGGGCTGTACCGAATGGTAAAATTGAGCCTAATCGCTTTTTCAATCAAATGGATTTCAATCGCAGTTCATTTGTAGTTTTGAACTTGAACATACCACTTTATTCGCAAGGGCGTACGCGTAATGCTATCACGCAGGCTCGTATCCAGCAAAAAAATCAAAAGTATCAGGCAGATTTGCTTCGCCAACAGCTTCGCCAAGCCGTAGAACAGGCTTACAACGATATGAAACTTGCTCAAAGCAACTTTGAGGCACGCCAGAAACAAGTAGAAGCCCTTGAACTGAATTTCAAGGCGGTAGAAAGTCGTTTTAATGCAGGAGCGAGCAATGCCGTAGATTACAATTTGGCTAAACTCAATTTAGACCAAGCCAAAGCCCAGCTCATTCGGGCAAAATACGAGTATCTGTTCCGTATCAAAGTGCTGGATTTTTATATGAATAAGCCTATTGAATTGCGATAGGCACAGCTTTTGATATTTGGGCTGTTTGAGATTGACGACTTTACTCAAACCTGACAGGTTTCTCAAACCTGTCAGGTTTAGCAGTTTTTAGCAGTTGGATTTTTAAGTATTTGGTTTAGAGGATTTTCCTGAACTAATTTTGTTTGGGTATAAATACCTATTTCTTGCTTCCTGTATCCTGTTTCTGTAAGTAAATTATCTGATGTAATCTCCTGTGGCATCTCGGCATCGGCGTATGCGTTTTTTGAGGCGTTTTTTCCAGAAAAAACCATTTTTCCAGAAAGCTCTGAAATGAGCATTGAGGTTGGTAAAAAAAATATTTTTCTTGGTCATTCCGTAGCCTATATCTTTGGGAATGATGATAAACTCTATACCCATTTTTTGGGCTTCCATTTCGGCACAACGATTGCCATACAAGGCTTCTTTGCTTTCTGTAATATGAATTTGAATGTAACGACTGCCCGAATCTCGCATTACAACGGCATCTCTACCTGTAATTTTCCACTCATTTTCTTGCCCCGTGATTTGTGATTTTTCTTTAATGATTTTAGTACCCAAATCGTTTTTTTTCTTTTGAGCAAAAAGAAAAGTGGAAAGCACAAGAAAAACAAACGCTAAAAAATATTTCATATTTGTAAGTTTGAGAGCAAAGTTACAAAAATTAGCAAGATTTTCAAGGCTTTTCGTTCAGAGGAAGCAAGACGGTGAAAGTTGTGCCTTGGTTTTCTTGGCTTTCTAGATGAATTTTGCCACCAAGAAGGTAAATAAAAGTTCGCAGAAGTTGCAAAGCTGAGCCTGAGCCTTGTTCATTATCAGTGCCTTTGCGAGAAACAACACCTACTCCTGTCCAAAAGCTATGTTGTACTTCTTCGCTCATACCTATTCCTGTGTCTTTGACAACAATTTTCAGGTTTTGATGTTCTTGACTAATTTCGCAAGATACACTACCGCCTTTGGGAGTGAATTTGATAGCATTATTCAGTAAGTTACGAATAATGCTTCCAAACAGAAAAGGGTCAGTTTGGATAGTTGGAGGGCAATTTTTAATACAATAATTGAAATTGATACCTTTTTCTTGGGCTTTGGTAATTTTGAACTCAAAAATGGGGGTTAGATATTCTTTTAACGCAAAGTTTTCAATACGAGGATTGATGCCACTGTTACTTTGTTGCAATTTACCCCAAGCAAGAATATGGTCTAAAACGTGCAAAGCATTTTGAATATCTTTTTGAATTTTTTGGGCAGAATTTTTGGCTTCATCGGGGTTTATGGCTTCTTCTATCAGCAGGGTGGCAATACCATACATAGAAATCAGTGGAGAGCGAACATCGTGAGCAATCAGTGAAAAAACTTTTTTCTGAAAATCTAACTGCTTCTGTAAAAGTTCTTTTTGGAAGTCCAATTGTTTGTTTTTCAGACGCATTTCTATTTTTTCCGCTACCTGTTTAGAAAGTATTTGCAGGGCAAATTTTTGCTCTTCGGAAAGCAAGCGAGGCTGGGTATCTACTACGCAAAGCGTACCTAAATTCAATCCTTCGCTGGTAGTGAGCGGATAACCTGCATAAAAACGAACTCCTAATCCGTTGCTAACAAAGGGGTTATCTGCAAAGCGTTCATCTTGCAAAGCATTAGGTACTTGCATTAACTCGTTTTGTAGAATGGCGTGGCTACAAAAAGCCACATCGCGAGGGGTTTCTTGCTCTTCTATTCCTACTTTGGATTTGAACCACTGCCGGTCTTTGTCTATAAGCGTAATGAGTGCAATAGGAGTATTGCAAATCATAGCGGCAAGTTGGGTAATTTCATCAAATTCCTTTTCGGCAGGGGTATCTAAAATATCATAAGCGTACAGAGCTTCTAAACGCTCTTTTTCGTTAGTGGGTAAGGGGGCAACTTTCATAGCCTAAATCATTTCAAAAACATTACCAAAAACAAACTTATTTTGTTTTTTGGAAAAACTAAAAAACTTACACAAATGCAATTTTATTGCAAAATAAGCAATTTGTGTAAGTTGTACAAAAAGTTTAGAGATTTTTTTTAGAATTTGATTTGCTCTTCACTTTCAACGACTTTTACGGAGAAAGGAAGCACCAAATCCATCAAAAGCCCGCCGTATTTGATAATCTTGGAGCTCGTAATGACCCACATTGTTTTGATATTTTTTTCGTAATTTTTTAGAAATTTTTGAAATTTTACTCTTGCCATTGGGTCGTAATCTTGCATTTCTTTACAAGAACAAACCACACAAAGAGCCTTATCGTCTTTCAGTTCATTTTGTAAAATTTTTTCGGCTTGGGGTAAAATTTCGGTGGCGAGCTTATCATCAAAAACCCCTTTGAACTCAAAATAAAGGCAATTTTTGCCTTCAAAAGTTTTACAGAATACTTGGGCAAAATTTTCGGAATTGCCCTGAGCTTTGTTTTTAGCAAATAGACCTGAAAACATAGCTTTACTTGGTTTAAGTTTTACCTGATACAAAAATAACAACAAATATAGTATGCTTGCATATTATTTTCGGCGAAGTATGATTTTTTCTTGGTAAAATTTACATACATACATACGAAAATTCTTCCAATTTGGTTTTTGGAAAATTTTTCAAGAAAAATGCAATTCAAACTAAAAAAACTTATATTTGAGCCTTGAACCAAAATTCTAATTTCTATGCTAATAGGAGTTCCAAAAGAAATCAAGACCAACGAAAATCGTGTAGCGGTTACGCCTGCGGGGGTAGCTGAATTTCGCAAACGCAATCACGAAGTATATGTACAAGCCTCGGCGGGTGAGGGCAGTGGCTTTTCTGATGAAGAGTATCGCAGTGCAGGTGCTACGATTTTGCCTACCATAGAAGAAGTGTATGCCAAAGCCGAAATGATTATCAAAGTAAAAGAACCCATTGAGCAAGAATATGGCTTAATCAAACCGCATCATTTGGTTTTTACTTATTTTCATTTTGCTTCTTCCGAAACGCTCACGCGTGCAATGATTGAGAGCAAGTCTGTTTGTTTGGCTTACGAAACCGTTGAAAAAGCCGATAGAAGTTTGCCATTGCTGATACCAATGTCGGAAGTTGCAGGTAGAATGGCGATTCAGCAAGGGGCAAAATATTTAGAAAAGCAATTCAAAGGTCGTGGGGTATTGCTTGGAGGGGTACCAGGTGTAAAACCTGCCAATGTACTTATTTTAGGAGGTGGTGTTGTAGGAACACACGCCGCATTTATGGCGGCAGGTTTGGGGGCTCACGTAACCATTATGGATATTAGTTTGCCTCGTTTGCGTTATCTTGCCGAAATTATGCCTCGTAATGTGCAAACCGTGATGTCTAACGAATACAATATTCGTGAAGCTATCAAGGTTTCTGATTTGATTGTAGGAGCAGTGCTTATACCTGGTGCCAAAGCCCCTCATCTCATAACCCGTGATATGCTCAAACTAATGCGTCCGGGAACGGTGCTGGTTGATGTAGCCGTAGACCAAGGTGGCTGTATTGAAACCTGCAAACCTACTACTCACGAAAATCCTACTTATATCATTGATGATGTAATTCACTATTGTGTGGCTAATATGCCTGGGGCAGTACCTTATACTTCTACGGTAGCTCTTACCAATGCTACACTTCCTTATGCTATTCAGCTTGCTGATAAGGGGTGGAAAGAGGCTTGCAGAAATAGCAACGAACTAAAACTTGGCTTAAATGTTATCAAAGGCGATGTAGTGTATAAAGGTGTTGCTGATGCCTTTAATTTGCCTCTGGTTGATGTCAATAAGCATTTGGAGTAAACCTAATACAAAAAATAGGTTTCAAAAAAAGCCACGAAAAAAATATTTCATTCGTGGCTTTATTTTTGGGTATTGGAAAAAACATAAATTTGTACTAATGTTTGAAAAATTATGAACTTAAAACCCTATCTGCAAGTTGTTGAGGATTATTTAGAAAAATATACTTATGGCACTAGCCCTACCGAACTTTATGAGCCTATCGGTTATATGATGAGTTTGGGAGGAAAGCGTTTGCGTCCTTTATTGGTGCTTTTGGGTTATGAAATTTTCAATGAAAATTGGCAAAAGGCTATTCCTGCTTCGGTGGCAGTAGAGGTGTTTCATAATTTTACCTTAATGCACGATGATATAATGGATAAAGCCCCACTCCGACGCAATCACGCCACAGTACATACCAAATGGAATGAAAATATAGCTATTCTCTCGGGAGATGTAATGCTCGTGAAGGCTTATGAAATTTTGCTTCAAGGCGTTGAGGATAAGTTTTTGCGTTCTGCAACGCAAAAATTCAGTCGTTGTGCTACGTGGGTTTGCGAAGGGCAACAATGGGATATGAATTTTGAAACACAAAATCAAGTTACTATTCCTGAATACTTGGAAATGATACGCCTCAAAACGGCTGTACTTTTAGGTTTTTCCTTGGAACTCGGGGCTATGCTCGCAGGAGCTAATGAAACAGAACAAGAAAAACTTCGCCTTATCGGTGAAAATATGGGAATAGGCTTTCAGCTCAAAGACGATTTGCTTGATGTGTATGGAAGTCCTGAAAAGTTTGGTAAGCAAGTAGGGGGTGATATTATTGCCAATAAAAAAACTTATTTGCTTATAGAGGCTTTACGAACTGCTGAAAATCAAATCAAAGATGAACTTTTGTATTGGCTTTCCTTGAAAGAATTTAGCCCACAAGAAAAAATAAAAGCTGTTACAGAAATATACAATTTGCTGGGCATAAAAGAAAAAACAGAAAAACTGATAGATAGTTTTTTCCAAAAGGCTTTTGATAGTCTTGCTGAAATGCAAGTCTCGGAAGGTGCAAAAGAAAAATTAAGAAACTTTATGACTTGGCTCATTGAACGAGAAAACTAATATTCAGATATTGCATAGCGAAATTTATACCTATGATTACGATTCCTGCTTCCGAACTTATTATCAATAAAGATGGTAGTATTTACCACCTGAATTTGAAACCCGAAAATATTGCTGAAATTATTTTTGTTGTAGGCGACCCCAATCGTGTGCATAAAATCAGTAAATATTTTGATAAAGTAGAATTTGAAATGAACAAGCGTGAATTTATCACGCATACAGGCTTGTACAAGGGGAAAAGAATTACGGCTATTTCATCGGGAATGGGAACGGATAATGTTGAAATTTTACTTACAGAACTTGATGCCCTTGTCAATATTGATTTGAAAAAACGACAACCCAAATCTGAACATACTACACTGAAAATTATCAGAATTGGTACATCAGGGGCATTGCAGGCGGCAATAGGTTTGGATAGTTTTGTGGCTTCTTCTTATGGTTTGGGCATAGATACTTTGATGTCTTTCTACAATTTGGAGCAAACCGATTTTGAAAAAAATTTCAGCTTGAACCTTCAAAAAAACTTACAACTGCCTTTTACGCCTTATTGTGTGAGGGCTTCGGAAAAACTCTTACAAACATTTGCTCTTGATATGATAAAAGGTGTTACGATAACGGCACCAGGCTTTTATGCTCCACAAGGCAGAAAAATACGCTTGCCTATTCGTTACCCAAATCTGGTTGATACGCTTAGTTACTTTCATTACCAAGATACTTGGATAACCAATTTTGAAATGGAAACAGCAGGCTATTATGCAATGGCTCGTTTGCTGGGGCATGAAATGCTTTCGCTCAATGCTATTGTTGCCAATCGTATTACCCAAGAGTTTTCTAAAAATGCTGAAAAAACCATAGACGAACTTATCCGTTTGGCATTGGAAAGGGTAGAAAAGCTCTAACTTATGTTGTTTTTACAAGCCTTTGTTGAACTTTTTGCTATTAAAAAAAGTTTCTATAAGAAATATTTGTTTTATGCGAAAAGAAACCATTACACTCAACGTTATTCTTGATAAAAACAATGTTTGCGAAAAAATTCATTGGGACGCTACTCAAAAACCTGAACCCGGTTTAGAGCAAGCTAAAGCTATTTCACTTGCTATTTGGGACGGGTGGGGGAAAGGTACGCTTAAAATTGACCTTTGGACAAAAGAAATGGAGGTAATGGAAATGAAACGCTTTTGCATAGAAACAATTTCAGGACTTGCCGATACCATTCGTATCGCCACAGGCGATGAAGTAATGGCTATGGAAATGGAAAATATTTGCAAACGTATGCAAGACCGCCTCGAAGCCGAAGTAAAACAAATGCAACAAATTGGGTAATTATTATTCAAAAATAGCTTTTTGCACCTCCGAAACACTATCTTTCGGGGTTTGTTTTTTATGAGCAGGTTTTGTAGAGCCACTCCCTTTGAATTCGGTGAGTAGTTGTTTGATACGCTGTAAATCGGGAATGGTATTTGCCGAAAATGAATAGTGGAATAAGATGACATCGGTAATTTTATGCTCATCAATGATTTTGAGTAGGTTCTTGTTCCAATACCGATAATCTACTACCCAAACCTGCTCGTAATGTGAAACCAAATAAGGAGCGAAAGCATTTCCAAAAGAGTTTTTGATAATCATTGCTTTTCTGCCATTTTTGAGGTTTTTGTTAGTAATTTCTACCAAAGAAAAATCATCGCCGAAATATACACTATAAGCGGCTGGACCCTTGGCAAATTCTGCAAAAAGTAATGCTCCCATACGTTTTTCGGGGTTTTTCTTACCATTGCAAAAGGCAACGTATTCTACGGCGGGTTTGTAATACACTACCGAATCAATGTTTTCTTTGAGGCGTTTGTCGCGAGTAAGCCAATACAATGAACCTAAAAAGCCATTGATAGCTTTTCGTTCCATTTTTTCTAAGGGTACAGGCTCAAAACCTGCTTTCTTACAAAATTCTACGTAGGCGTAATATGCTCCCAGTCCTGTCCAGTGGTGGTCGGTATTGAAGTAGATGTATTCGTTTTTATGCTTGTAAAGTGTGCTTACCACATCAACACTTTTGATAGTTTCATCAAGTTGGCTGTAGCAATATTCTATATTCTTTTTTTCGGAGCTGTGTCGGTATTTATGAGGCAAATAAAATTCTTGATGTGTAGGAACGATTATCAGATAGACCTGGGCTTTTTTTTGGAGAGTTTTTTGATAAAAATTTGCTATTTCTGCACAATACTTGGCAGAGGCTTCCGTACCGCCAAAGAGTTGTATAGCCATTGCGTTGTAAATCATTACCCCTTTTACAGGTGATTTTTCAGCATCTCCTTCTATAATTTCATTTTCAGGATTTGTGATTTTGGGGTTTGGGGTTGTAGAGCTATCGAGGGGGAGCATTTCGGCATTGGTAACCACTTCTTGTTTGTAGAAGCCGATATCTTCATTTTTCCAACCTCGCCAGCTCGCCAAAGTGAAATTGGTTTGTACAAAACCCTCTCGGAAAGGAAAATTATCGGCTACGTACAAATCTAAGCTATCCATAAAAGTTCCTTTCCAAAAAGATTTCCACGAAAATTGGGGAATAGGGGTGAGTCGGCGTTTTTCGTACTCTGAAACTTCTTGCTTGGGAAGCAAAGCGAAAAGCACCCCAAAACTCATTAGAAGCCCTACAAAGAGAAATGTACTGACACGTAAAAGCCAAATTTTGGATTGCATAAGGTTATATTGAAAATGTTTTAGGGTATAAAGAAAGCCCAAAGACTTCCACGCTTATTCACTACTCAATACTCAATACTCAATACTTCCCCACCATTTTACGGATATTCCAAATGTTGTAAAGGATAGTAAAGGCGAGGAATAGCAGTTCAAAAATCAGAACCAATGGCTCAAAATTAGAAAAATAGCTAACGCCTCTTTGTTGCATAAAGCTGTAAAATACAAAAATAAGAACATTTGCCATTACTATTCCCAATACTCCAAAGAGCAGTATAAAACGTAAGAAACTACTAATCAGATAATTTGCCAAAACTTTGTGCGTGTAACCCAACTGCAAGAGCAAAGCAATTTCGTTTTGGGCTTCACTTAAAATAAGCCTGAAAGTCAGTGTAATGATTACTACGGAAAGTAGTACAAAGGCAATTCCCAAGATGCCAATAGCACCCACCACCTCTACAACTTGCCCTGCAATTTGGCTGATGAGCGTTTTTTCTTTGCTTACTTGATAGTTTTTTTCTTTTAAGTATTGAGCAAGGTCGGGGCTGGCGGGGTTTTTTACTTTCAGGACAATCCGAGCAGGGTCGGGGGTAGCGTCTTTGTTGCCAATGGTTTCGTTTGCCCACTTCAAAAAACTTTCAGGTACTAAAATAGAGGGGATTCGTTCCTCAAAACCTGCTATGCGTAAATTGACGATTTTTTCGCCCCTGTTTGTGTATATGCGTGCCTGAATCGTGGGTAAAGTGGGTAAGATGCTTTCGCTGAGCAGAGGCAACCCTTGCGAAGGAGCATATACGAAATTGTATTGGTCAACAAAATCTTTGGGAATAATCACAGGGACATACTTGCTTTCAGGTGTCCAGTTCCATTTGGGGGGCAGTTTCATCAAAAATTCATCGGCAACGGCTTCAAAAAAAAGCTCTGTCTGAAACTGAATGAAATCATTGCCATAAGCCCATACTTTGAAATTACCCGACTGAAAAACACCTAATTTTTCTGTAAAAGGCTGTTTGCGGAGTTCTTCCAGTTCGGTTTGCGAAAAACGAGAAGCCCCCAATACATTCAGAATGGTTACTTCTTTGCTTAAAATAATGTAGTTGGGAAGGTTGGTTTCGTTGCTGAAAGTTTTGCGAATTTGTAAATACACATAAAGCGAAACAATCATCAGGACAAAACCTAATAAAAAGCCAATACCTGCAAAAAAAAGTTGCTTTTGGCTTTTTTCTGTTCGGAAAATTTTTTGCAGAGCAGAATGAATTTTTTTGCTAGTGGTGGCAGTCATAGTGGTTTTGAAAATGCAATGTTAGGAAAATTTTGTATCTTTGGCAAATTTTGCTCAAATCATAGGAATATGTGGAAAAAAATTTTGCTTCTGATAGTTTTTGTGTATTTGTTTTTGCGTTTTTGGAGAGTTATTTTTGCTTGGCTTCGCCGAAATTTAGGAAGTGAAACCCAAAAAATTCATTTACACATTACCCACGAGCATATTGTTTCAGAAAAAAATAAACGAAAAATAAAAGACGAAGGCGAATATGTTGATTTTGAGGAAGTAAAGTAGGGAAAACTAAAACAATAAGTTCAACTTTTCAAACTCTAAACTTATTTGGCGGCTATGGCACAGGTAGGAATTATTATGGGAAGTCAGTCGGATTTACCTATTATGCAAGAGGCGGCGGATTTTCTGTCGGAGTTGCAAATTCCTTTTGAACTGACTATCGTTTCGGCTCATCGGACACCCGAAAGAATGTTTGAATATGCGAAAACTGCGTATCAGAGAGGTTTGCGGGTAATCGTTGCAGGGGCAGGAGGGGCGGCTCATTTGCCAGGTATGGTGGCTTCGCTTACGGCTTTGCCCGTGATAGGTGTGCCTATCAAATCTTCTAATTCTATTGATGGCTGGGATTCGGTGCTTTCTATCTTGCAAATGCCCGCAGGAGTGCCTGTGGCAACGGTTGCTTTGAATGGTGCGAAAAACGCAGGCATTTTAGCGGCGGAAATTTTGGCTACTTCCGATGAAAAAATTTATCAAAAGCTCCTTGCCTTCAAGGAAAGTTTGAAAGAGAAAATTCACAAGCAAATTGAAAGTTTGAAAGGAGAGAAATAAACCAAATTTATCAAAATCTATGAAAGTAGATTTGGAAAGTTGGAAATTAGAAAATTTAGCTCTTTAACTGAAAGCAATGAGGTTGCTCAAAGCGACATCATCGCTCTAAGCCCGAAAAAAACATCTTAAAATTCACTTTTTTGGAAGGAAATTTCTATTGTTGTTCTTTGATTTTTTTTTCTAAACGGACTTTTTAAGGGACGACTACTTAATTTCCTGCAATATTTTTTGCTTTTTAGATTTTTTTGTTATTATTTTGCAGTTTTGAAACTAATTTCGCTTGTACTTTGTTACTAAAATGCTTATGAGCAGAAATCACAGAAATTGTGAAAGCAATTTCCGTGTATCTGTTTTTTTATGTTTTAACCAAACTACGTTAAAAAAATGAGACAGCTCAAGATTAGCAAACAAATTACTAATCGTGAAAGTCAATCTTTGGACAAGTATCTCCAAGAAATTGGAAAGGTAGATTTGCTTACGCCTGATGAGGAAGTAGAGCTTGCCAAACGTATCCGAGAAGGCGACCGCTTGGCTTTGGAAAAACTCACCAAAGCAAATTTGCGTTTTGTGGTGTCGGTAGCCAAGCAATATCAGAATCAGGGGCTTTCCTTGGGCGACCTCATCAATGAAGGTAATTTAGGACTTATCAAAGCCGCTCAACGCTTTGATGAAACACGTGGTTTCAAATTTATTTCCTATGCTGTTTGGTGGATAAGACAATCCATTTTGCAGGCTCTTGCCGAGCAGTCGCGTATTGTTCGCTTGCCTTTGAACCGTGTAGGCTCGCTCAATAAAATTTCTAAAACTTTTTCGGAGCTGGAGCAAAAATTTGAAAGAGAACCTTCCCCCGAAGAGCTCGCAGAAGTGTTGGAAGTAGCTACTTCGGAAGTAGTAGATACCCTGAAAATTTCGGGCAGACACGTTTCTATGGATGCTCCCTTTGTACAAGGCGAAGAAAACAGCCTTTTAGATGTTTTGGAAAATGATGGCGAAGAAAGTCCCGATACAGGTCTGATAAACGATTCGCTACGTAAAGAAATTCAAAGGGCTTTATCTACGCTTACCCCACGCGAAGCAGATGTGGTTACTCTTTATTTCGGTTTGAATGGCGAAAATGCTCTTACATTAGAAGAAATTGGCGAAAAATTCAATCTTACACGTGAGCGGGTGCGTCAGATTAAGGAAAAAGCTATTCGCCGTTTGCGTCATACTTCACGTAGCAAAGCCCTGAAACCTTATTTAGGATAATACCAATAGCAATGCCTCACAATTTCTGTGAGGCTTTTTAACTTAATACGAAACCTTTTCTACAAATACTCTATCCTTCACCACTACCACTGCCAGCAAATTCAGCATTTTTTTGCTTTGCAAAAGACTATCATTTTGGTAATAACTTAAAATTTGCTCTTTTGCCTCTTGCATTGTGTCTGCAAGCAGGTTTTCTTGCTCTTTTTTCAGATATTTTAGCTCAATAGCAAACTGATGATGCGTAAAAGGATTGTTAGGACGGATAAATAACTCTATATCCACATAACCTCCTCCTGCTACTTCTCGCTCACTCTGCACCCAAAAAATATTTGCATTTATCAGATAGGCTAAAAACACCATTTTCACGTGTTTCTCATCAAAACGAATATAATCTCGGTTGGAAAGACTTTGCAGTAGCTTTTCTATCAAAGCAAAAAACCTTTCGTAACTGCCCATAATTGCCATATCCGAAAGTGCCTGTTGCGTATCATCTTGCAAGCCTTTTAACTCGCCATAATTTTGCAAAATTTCTGAATAATACTGCCAGTACAAATCGCCTATTACTTTGTTAGGTACTTTGAAAGAAATAAACCCGCTTGGCAGGGTTTCTTTAATTGTCAAATTGCCCAAGTAAAACAGAAAATTCACAAATTCCTTCTTGCCAAAGTCTTTTTCAAAATGAAACTGATATATCTGTTCGCTTTCTACACTACCTTTTTCCAAAACTTCCTCCAAAACCTGCAAGTTTGCCTGCAAATTCGCTACTTTGAACATCTGTTTGAGTTTGCCATAATCGGGGGCTAT